>JANTFJ010000235.1 GCA_024763495.1 Desulfobulbaceae bacterium
CCGGCTAAAGACATGCCGGAATGACGATATATCTATGCTGCAAATTGTATAATTTATAGAAATCATTAACAAAACAACAAGTCAGAAAGTTGAGTCATGAAGCAAAGCTCATAGCATGAATCGCCCAGAGGGCTGGGCTCCTACAAACTTTATTATCACCTTAGGCCGAGGTCGCTTACCTGTCCGCGATCAGTCCGGCTTACGTATGACTAATACCCTGAGCCGGCCTGATTACAAAAATCTCCAGCACCCTGTAACCAGTTACAATTACAGTGGGTAGCGCAAGTAAGGCGCTTACCCGGTGAGTAGTTACAATTCTGGATTGTCAAGAAGCTGTCCGTGATAAAATATTTTTTTATTGTTAAAGATTTCAATTTGTTCTCCGATAATAATTTAAAGAGCCTAACCTTTTGCCAACTTTTGCATCAATATGAAAAAGAAAAAGGCGTAAAAAGATTTTAACTGTTGAGCTGCACTTCATCCGGAGTCAAAGTTTATGCCCTGTTTTTAAGGGTGCTTACCTGGGCACGATCAGGCTGTCTTACATAGCACATGCTGCGCCAGCCAGATCAAGCATAGCTAAAGCGCACGGAGTCTCACTTCGTTCGCTTACCTCTGAACAGTTACAGCACAGTGGTTTGGGTAGCTTTTTGTCCTTTGCTGAATAGTTACAAAAGATGTAACCGTTCACCAGGGAGTAAATCTTTGCAATATTTAATTCTCTAAGCGTTTACCAGTGCCTTAGATTTGTTCATTCGGAGTCTCGTTCCTCGCTTACCTGTACCTGCGCAGCATACTGGTGCTATTCAAGCAGGCTCAAATGGGCAAAGAGGTAAGCGTAGACTCCGTGAGTTGCTGGTTAACGCTTACCAAAAGATTAATATTTTTAGAAGGAGGAGGAATAATGACAGTTTCCTTAAACTTATCCAACGCAGGGAACATGATTTATAAACTTGCGACGAACAATCCAGGATTAGCAAAAAAAGCCAAGTCCAATCCGGAATTGGCAAAGCAGGCCTTTGAACACCAGGGGTTCGCAAAAATGGCCAATGAACACCAGACCGTTGCCAAACAGGCCTATGACCATCCGGATCTCGCTAAAATGGCCTTTGAACATCAGACTGTTGCCAAACAGGCTTACGAGCACCAGGGACTTGCTAAAGTGGCCAATGAACATCGGACTGCGGCAAAGCAGGCTTACGAACACCAGGGATTCGCTAAAGTAGCCAATGAACATCGGACTGCGGCAAGGGAGGCTTACGAGCACCAGGGATTCGCTAAAGTGGCTAATGAACATCGGACTGCGGCAAGGGAGGCTTACGAGCACCAGGGATTCGCTAAAGTGGCCAATGAACATCGGACTGCGGCAAGGGAGGCTTACGAACACCAGGGATTCGCTAAAGTAGCCAATGAACATCGGACTGCGGCAAGGGAGGCTTACGAGCACCAGGGATTCGCTAAAGTGGCCAATGAACATCGGACTGCGGCAAGGCAGGCTTACGAACACCAGGGACTCGCTAAAATGGCTTATGAAAACCCGGATGTCGCAAAAAAAGTTTATGAAAACCCGGACCTCGCCAGGCAGATTCTGGACAGAAAGGTCTATTGAGGTACTCATGGGGTGAGCGCATAATGAGTGCAAACCTCTGTATTTGTAACTACTTACAGGATGCCGTAGATTTTCGTGGCCAGTCCGGTGCCGCGTATATGTCATACGTAAGCCGGGCTGGACGCATAAAATATGCGGTGCCGGTGAGCAGTTACCTTTAGTCCCTTAGAATTAATTTTCGTGTTTTTTATGGCAAGAAATTGAAAACTTTCTTTAAAATAAATAACTTGCATCTACTGTTAAGGGACTTATCCAGAACCTTAATTTTTCTTCCAGTTTATCTGGGCTAGGGCTCGGTAAAAAATAACTTGGTGTTTTTCGCGCCTGAATGTGTTGCAGATTCAGGCGATCTGATTGAACAAAACCGCAGGCATAGCAGGGCTACGTTGGGGATTTTGTGACATGAAGAGCGGCTGAAGATGTGATACAGTTAGGATGCGGAAATGGTAAGTTATTTTTTACCGAGCCTCACAATATAAATTAAGTCGATCTGGTTGAATAAACTACAGGTGCAGCAGGTCTACATCACGATTTTTCAGATTGAAGATCGGCTTAAGATGTGTTGTAGTAATTTTGCCTCAAAATGTGAAGTTACTTCTGAACGTCCCCAACCCGCTAAAGAAGGAGAACACCCCAGGGATTTTAGTGCCTGTTTCATCCAGGAATCACTGATATTTATTTCCCTGAAGGCATGTTCGCAAACTCACTTTTATCGTAATCAACGATTATCTCCCCGATTTTTCCCTGTTTTCAAAAGATAATACTCACATTCAGCTGCAAAAAACCAACTTGACAAAAAATGATTTTGTGGTAGTAATCAATGTTTCTGTTTATTGAATATTAAAATATTGTGTGAATATTATACAATCTTTATGACTCACTGATTTAATAACACCTTTGACGTTAAAAAAATCGTAAAAATACAAATTAAATTATAGTTACAAAAATGTAACTACTCACGGGGTAGGCACCTAATATTCGCTAACCACCTAATTTGTAACTGTTTACAGGGTGCCGGAGATTTTCGCGATCAGACTGGCGCAGCATACTAGGAGGTTGTCCGAGAATAGACATTTTTTCTCAAATCAGGTAAGCGCTAGACTCCGAGGCATTTTGAAAAAATAAGCACAGCCATATAGTTGATATCTCGGAGTCTCGTAAACTCGCTTTCCGGAGCATTATTTTTTCAAAATAACACAGAGTTGGGGAAAAAGGGCATTCTCGGACAGCCTCCTAGTGCTATGGAAGACAGGCTGATCGCGGGAAGATTCGGTGTCCTGTGAGCAGTTACACAAAAATATAGACGACTTATTTGCAGAGTTATTCCAGTACCTCTTTCTCCTTACGATATAAAGACGGAACTAAAAGGATAACAATGCTCAGATTTGGAGGAATTTTATGTACGCAATTATTCGCACTGGCGGCAAACAATATCAGGTCGCTGCCGGAGACCGTCTTCGGGTGGAAAAACTTGAAGGCGCTGTTGGTGATACAGTTGAACTTGCCGATGTCCTGATGATCAGCGATGCCGACCAGGTTAAAATTGGTCAACCGGTTGTTGACGGGGCCAAGGTTATGGCTCAGATAACTGAACAGGGCAAGTCAAAAAAAATTATTGTCTTTAAGAAAAAAAGGCGCAAGGGCTACAGACGTAAAAATGGTCATCGTCAGTTTTTTACGGCCCTGCAAATTAAAGATATCCTGGTTTGATATTCTGGTTTGATTGATCAGCTGTAAAGGCTGATTCAGACTATCATTTTTCTCAGGCAAATAAAACAGGGTTACAAGCAGACATAACCAAATAAAGTCAATAAAGAGGTATTGTTGTGGCACATAAAAAAGCGGGCGGCAGCTCAAAAAACGGCAGGGACAGTAATGCCCAGCGCCGAGGCGTCAAAAAATTCGGTGGCCAGATTGTCCGGGCCGGAAATATTCTTGTCCGGCAGCTTGGCACTAAAATTCATCCTGGCTCAAACGTGGGTTTAGGTCGTGATTATACTCTGTTTGCCAAGGTTGACGGGGTTGTTACCTATGAAAAATTCGGCAGACAACGCAAAAGAGTAAGCGTTTATCCGGTTGAGGCTGCTTCCTGAGACTCTTTGCTTTCGATTTTGCAGATTTAAAAAGGCGACGACAAAAGTGGCTTTCATAGATGAGGCCAAATTCTTCGTTAAGGCCGGAGATGGCGGCAATGGTTGCGCAAGCTTCCGCCGGGAAAAATTTGTTCCCAAGGGAGGGCCTGACGGCGGTGATGGCGGTCGTGGTGGTTCGGTTCTTATCCAGGTTTCATCCCGACTTCAATCGCTGATTGATTTTCGTTATCGTTCTCATTTTCTGGCCAAGAACGGTTCCCATGGTCAGGGGAAAAAGATGCATGGCAGAAAGGGCAAAGATAATTTTATGCTCGTTCCGCCGGGTTCACTGATTAAGGACAGCGAAACCGGAGAAATTCTGGCGGAACTTGTTAACAATGACGACAGCTTCGTCGCGGCCCGTGGAGGCCGGGGCGGTAAAGGTAATGTTCATTTCGCTACATCCACTAACCGTGCGCCCCGGTTGGCTACTAAAGGTCAACCAGGAGAAGAACGCTGGTTGCGCATAGAGTTAAAACTCCTGGCTGATGTGGGTCTTATCGGCCTGCCGAACGCCGGCAAGTCTACCCTGCTTTCAAAACTTTCCGCTGCTAATCCTAAAGTCGCTTCATATCCGTTTACCACCCTTGAACCTCAATTAGGAGTTCTCAATTTTGACTTTGGGGCCTCCTGCATCATTGCCGACATTCCCGGCCTCATTGCCGGGGCTCATCAAGGCGCTGGTCTTGGCCATACCTTCCTGCGTCATATAGAAAGAACCAGGGTGTTGCTACATTTAATTGACAGCTCCGGCCTTGAGGCTGAGCCCTATGTCCAGTTTTGTATTCTGGAAGATGAATTGCGTAAATTCAAAACAGAACTTGCTGATCGAACCAGGCTGGTGTTGTTAAACAAAATTGATTTGCTGGCTGAAGATGAACTGGCTGAATTGATTAACAGCTTCCAGGAAAAGGGAATTAATGTTTTGCCTGTTTCCGCTGCCCTGGGTCAGGGATTATCTGAATTGAAAGAAAAGCTTGCTTCGCTGCTAATCTAGTGTCTGTCCAGAAATAGGTCATTTTGTTCGAGATCAAGGAGCATAGAAGAATTAAAAACGCAGCATATCAGGCTATGTGAGCATTTTAATTTGTAACTATTCAGGTAGGGGAGAAAAACTGCCCAAACCACCGACCTGTAACTGTTCAGGGGTAAGCGAACGAAGTGAGACTCCGTGTGCTTTAGCTGTGCGTGATAAGGCTGGCACCCATACTACGGGCATAAACTTCGCATACTAATGCTATGTA
>JANTFJ010000236.1 GCA_024763495.1 Desulfobulbaceae bacterium
ATAAATCCGTCCCCTTTTTCTGTTGCCTTCTGGTTTACGATTTGGTCGTCGTAGCATATTCCTTGAGGTCAGAAGGACTGAACTTACAAAATGCAAACAACTTATAATCTGAAGAACGTCCCCTATTTCTCTCGCCGTGCCGGTTGTTCCACTCCTTATTAAAGGAAAGAATAATATTTTCGGGATTAAATAAATCCGTCCCCTTTTTTCTCCTTATACTTATCATGGACGTCCCCTTTTCTTTCAAATTTAAATAGATTTGTTAGATGATATATAAAAATCTCGTGCAAGTGTTAGTGATGCAATGGTTATGGCATCCTCAATTCCATCAAGCAAATTCGGACTAACTAAAGACCTTTCCAAAATACCACTGACAACCTCCTCTTCTTCATAGTTGGGTACGTCACTGAGTACTATATCCCATGCAACAAATACGTGCATGGGGTTGGCTATTAATCCTGGATCAGAAAAAAGAACTCGTAGTTGTTCTATTTTGTTAGAGCTTCCACCTATCTCTTCTAACAACTCTTTCTTCGCTGATTCTGTCCCACTCATTTTCTCGTCTCCCATACCCTTGGGAATTTGGATCACAGTCTTTTGCCTTGCATAGCAAAACTGATTGAGTAGAAGAACTTTGCCTTGACTTGTTACAGGAACAATAGCAACATTGTAGGGCCAATTCCACTCAAGGCGAAGATATGTTCCAGTCAATCCACTAGGAAAACATACGATATCATCGTATAGTCTTATATAATGATTTTGATAAACAAGTACATCCTCCTTTCGGGTAATTTTTTGGTGCTGGTCATGCTTATTTTCATTTATAAAAGACTTCGATTTCATTTTGATCAGCCTCAGTATTGTTTTTTTTAGGTATTATCGAATAAGCATCAATCTGATTAATATTCTCTTCATCTAATTCTACTCGAAGTACATCTCGCTGTTGCATGTGTTGAGCCGCATCTTTCCTTTCTTTTTTTATCCGATCTTCTTCTTTTTGTTCGTAATACCTGTCAAGAATAATCCGATTTAGTATATTCGATGCCACACTTACTGGAGTGAAAAAAATTCCCAAAAAATCTGCTAATTCATTGCCAACTTTTGTAAATTGCTCGAACGTAATGCCAATTATACGTTCATTACCATCAATTGACTCGGTTTTGAGTTCGCTGTTCTTTTCCAATATTTTGCGCTCAATAGCATAAACATAATTCGCTAGAGCCTCACTTAAGGCTTTAGAAGATTCATCCGAAGTGTCTATTTGGGTTCGTGTAATGGCGAATTCCTCAGCTTCATCAGAGTCTAACAGATTAATAATATCATCGAATTGTAAGAGGTTTATTCCACGTTCGTAGGCCGCTAAGCCCAATTTCCCTCTAAATTGAAACCGCGATTCTTGCATTGTTTTGTTTTGCCTGCGCCCCCGAACCATTTCAAAAGCGCTCGCATGTTTTTTTGAATATATAGCATCAGCACTTAAGAACTGAGGGAGATTAGTCTGGTATCGGGCTGTTGCTAACTTATCAATTTCAGGTCCATATAACGTCCAGTCTTGTGGATCGATTTGTTTAGCCAAATCTTGATGAAAAAATATCCATCCTAACTCTTGCTCTTTAGCATTCAGGCGAATTCGTTCTTTATTGGCCAGCGCAATGACTCTTTTCAGCAAGTGTTCTGGAACTCTTTGGGTAGGGGCTGACAATGTGGCAATTGTTTCATCTGCATACCGCGTTGCTAATGCTTTAACATCAAAAGGAATTATTTTTGAGTTACACCAAATAAAGTCAAGCTCGTCACCTTCTTCAAGTCGATTTGTGTCGAAGAGATATTTCCCATAATCTTTGAATTCTTCAATCAATTGTTTAAAATGATAAGGTGTTTGATCCTTTGTTCGCACGGCAACATTGAGCATTTGGAAATTGATGAATTGTTGTATATCTTCATCAGTTCTCATTAGTATTCGAAGTGTATTATTGTTCAGTATCTGTGCATCTGATATCACCAACTTTTGATCAAATACGTTAAAGATAAACGTATGTTTCAAAAGTGATCTCATTCGTATTAAACTTTTTTCATTTGCAAGCTTCCATTCTGGAAGAGTGTTATCAGCTAATAGCCAGCAGACTAAGTCTTTTTTTCCGTATGATTTGTTTTTCATTCAGACTCCAAAGTTTGTGTTAACAGACGTTTGCTTCTGTCTTGCTTGGAGGACTATTTTTTTAAAATATCTTCAATAATAATACAGGGTCAGGTCATGAAATATAAGATTTATTGCCCGAAGTCAACAGTTTATTGTCCGCTTTCGCTACGCTCAAGCAGACCTACAATTCTGCAGGCGATCATTAGTTGAGCTGCCGGAGGCCTCTTTTTACAAGCAGAGTCTTGAAAAAAGTTTAGGTGCTTACCCCATGAGTAGTTACCAGGCAGGATGACAAAAAAGCCTGGCCACCTTTATGGAAAAATCAAGAGAGAAGAAACAATCCGAAAAACAGAGGCGGCAGGCGCATCATGCCGTTACTCTGTATCTTGATTTAGGCGCTTACGGCCATTGTCTAAACAATTTTTTGTTTTAATTTTTAAAACTCATATCGCCTGCAGGCAGGCTCCTACAAGGCTCCTGCAGAGGGCTTAAGTCTCTTGCAGGGGCCCGTAGGAGCCTGCCTGCAGGCGATCATTAGTCGAACTGCCGGAGGCCTCTTTTTCAAGTAGAGTCTTGGAAAAAGCGTAGTGCCTTACTTCTGAGAAACTGTAACAAAAAACAAGAGATAAGCGCAGACTTCGAACTGGAGACGTAATTTTGAAACTATTTACAGCGAGTTACTCCAAGGCACTTTCACCCCTTGTATGGTGTTTTTTAAAAAAGATAATTAAAAAATCAGTGAAGTTCGAGGTGCAAAACATAAAATTGACCTTCGAGGCCAATCAAAGCGATCCCTGATTTTTTTAAGTAAATTTAACAAAGCTTTTTTCGGTAAAATTAGTCATCTTGTGGAAGAGAAGGATAACCCCTTGGGCCTCGAGCCCGTCCTTGAGTGTCTTCCTTCCGCCAGGTTTAAGTCGAGGAAAAACGTGGTGCTGTGACACCGTATGTTACAAGGCTGATGATTCCTGGTAATTTACAAATCTTTATCGAAAAAGGATCTAAAATGCAACAGTATTACATGGGTGGCGATGTCAGTAAAGGGTACGCTGATTTTGTCATTCTTGACAACAAAAAGCAACCAGTTGAAGAAAATTTTCAACTGGATGACACCTATTTAGGGCATAGCCAGTTACACGATCAACTTGTAATTTTCTTTGACCAACACCCTGGTGCTAAGCTTCATGCCGCTGTAGAAAGCACTGGTGGGTATGAAAATAACTGGCACAGCACTTTATTCAAATTTCAAGGTTCATTAAATATCGAGACAGCCCGTCTTAACCCTGAAGGAGTTAGCCACAATAGCAAAGCAGACTTGAAAAGAGTTATCACCGACAAGGTGAGTGCTCAAAGTATTGCAGAGTATCTTGTTGCTCATCCAGACAAAGTGATATATCAACAGCAAGACTATTGGGGGAGCCTGCGTAAACAATGGTCTTTCGTAAAAATGTTGACCAAACAAAGCACTCAACTTTTAAATCAATTGGAGTCGTTAGTTTATAGCGCAAACCCTGAGATATTAAAATACTGCCGGGAAGAAACACCGGGCTGGGCATTAAAGCTATTAAAGCGATACCCAACAGCTGCAAAATTGGCAAAAGCAAAGGCATCATCAGTATCACGGATACCATACGTATCCAAGAAACGAGCAAAAGAGTTAATAGCGGGTGCAAAGACAAGCGTTGCATCTGCAGCCGACTCAATTACCGAACAACTGATCATCGCCACTGTTAACCAAATTTTACAACTGAAAAAAACCATTAAAGCACAGACCAAAATAATGGCTACGGAATGCGCTATTCCAGAAGTTGACCTTCTGAAAACTTTTACGGGAATAGGAGATTATTCCGCCATAGGCTTAATGCTCGAGATACAAGCAGTCGAGCGTTTTTCGACAGCGAAAAAATTGGCGTCCTTCTTTGGTATCCATCCTGTTTATAAAACCAGCGGAGATGGTGCTGCTGGTTTTCGCATGAGCAAAAAGGGCAGGAAGGAACCCAGAGCAATCCTTTTCATGGTGGCAATGTCCGCTATTACCTGCAATTCTCTAATTAGTGACATTTATCAGAAGCATGTTGCAAATGGCATGGAGAAAATGGCAGCTATAGGTCTGTGCATGCATAAAATTCTTAGAATCATTTATGGTATGCTAAAAAACAATACTCCATTTAATCCTGAAGTAGATTTGAAAAACAGAGAGAGAACGAACATAAAATCATCACAGGAAAACAAGGATAAAAATCGCCGGTTCCAGGAGTTTGACAAAAATGCTCCAATATCAAGGCGACAAAAGAAGAAAAGAGAGGAGCAGAGGTTGTCCCAAAACGCGCATAATGGCGTTGAGTGCGGGATCTGTGCCTCCGCTCCTGAATCTTCTTAATAACTACAATCAGGAGATCTGTAAAGTTTTACCGAATTTTCAAAGATCAAATGTTAAATATTACATCAGTTACTTGAGTTTTTCCTTTGTGGGGTAAAGATGCCAAAAGAAAAAAATGAAGCATCACAAACTTTCAATTTTTCTTTGACTTTCCCCGGAAAAACTCAAGGGGGCACTGAAAAGAGTCCTGAAAATTCTAAGTCCACTTCCACTTTAGTGGGTTAGTTTTTAAATTCGCGGAAAAGACTGCAAACAATCGCTTGCAGCAGCAAGATATTATCGAGAAACACTCTTTACATAGCAAAGAGACAACATTTTGTCAAGAAAACAAAGGGTTGGGAGAGATAACGACTCAAACTCGCCAACCTGGAGCCGTTGACTAATACGGGGTCAGGAAGTGAAATATAAGATTTATTGCCCGAAGTCTGTAATATGGCAAGACAGTTAAGAAGAGAATATC
>JANTFJ010000237.1 GCA_024763495.1 Desulfobulbaceae bacterium
GATATTGCGAGCATTATTTTTTCAAAATAACACAGAGTTGGGCAGGTAAGCGAGGTACGAGACTCCGCAGAAAGGGCATTCTCGGACAGCCTCCTAGTTACAGTTCATACATTATTTTGCCGCCGACAATAGTCATAATTGCCCTGCCCCGCAGTTTCCAGTCAATAAAGGGTGAGTTCGCACTCTTGGAAACAATATCATCTTTTTGGTAAACAAATTCCAGATCCGGGTCAATTACTGTAACATCCGCCGGGTTCCCCGGTGTAAGTGATCCGCCGTCAACCCCCAGTATCCGGGCAGGATTAACAGACATTACTTCAATCATCCGCACGGGAGTCAGCACCTTATCCCTCACCAGGGCCATAGCAAGAGACACTGAAGTTTCAAGACCGATTATCCCATTGGCGGCCTGATCAAATTCCACCTCTTTTTCAAGGGAACTGTGGGGGGCGTGATCTGTGACAATTGCGTCAATAGTGCCGTCCTTTAACCCGTCTTTAATTGCCTGGATATCATCAGGACCGCGTAAGGGGGGATTCATCTTTGCCCTGGTGTCATATTGTCCCACCGCCTCTTCTGTCAGAGAAAAATAATGGGGCGTGGTTTCAGCCGTAACCGGCCAGCCTTTCTTTTTTGCCCTCCTGATAAGGCTGACGGATTCCCTGGTGCTTATGTGAGCAATATGGATAGGCCGGTTGGTAAAATGAGCCAGGGCAATATCCCGGTAAATCATGACCTCCTCAGCCACATGGGGTATTCCCCGCAGGCCAAGCCTGGTAGATATCGCTCCTTCGTTCATTGCCCCGTTTTTGCTTAAGCTCAGCTCTTCGGCATGGGAAATCAGCAATAAATCATGATTAGCACTGTACTCCAGGGCCCGGCGCAGAAGCTGGCTGTCTGCTACCGGCCTGCCGTCATCGGACAGGGCGGCTACCCCGGCTTTTTTAAGTTCAGCAAATTCAGCCAGTTGGCTTCCCTCGCTGTTTTTACTGATTGCTCCTATGGGATAAACCCTGCTGAATCCTTTTCGGGCCTTATCCAGGATAAGGCAGGTAACAGACTGACAATCATTAACCGGTATAGTGTTCGGCATACAGGCCACTGCGGTAAAGCCGCCGGCCGCCGCCGCTCTGGTGCCACTGACAATTGTTTCTTTGTATTCTTCTCCCGGCTCCCGAAGATGAACATGCATGTCAATCAGGCCTGGAACAATCCACTTCCCGCCCACATCAACAATCCTGGCCTGGGGAAAAGAGATGTCTTGTCCGGCTGGAACTACGTCTTTGATCATCCCGTCAATCAATAATATATCAGCGGATTCGTCCAGATCATTGAGAGGATCAATAATCCGGCCATTTTTCAATAGCAGATTTCCTGTATTATTCATTGCTGTCCTGTCCTATTATCAGATAAAGCAGGGCCATTCGTATTGCAACACCATTGGTAACCTGTTCAAGAATTACCGAATGTTTGCCGTCAGCCACGTCAGGATTCATTTCAACTCCGCGATTGATCGGCCCGGGATGCATGATCATAGCGTCCGGCCTGGCCAGTTTAAGCACTTTTTTAGAAATACCAAAACAGTCGGCATATTCCCGCAGGGTCGGGAACAGGGGGTCAGTCTGTCGTTCCTTCTGAATCCGCAGGGCCATTACCACGTCAGCATCAGCCACGGCTTCTTCCCTGGTGCGGCAGACCCTGGCTCCCAGATTTTCAATGCCGGGCGGCAACATGGTGGCCGGGCCGTTCACCCGTACTTCCGCGCCCATTTTGCTGAAACCGATAATGTCGGAATGGGCGACCCTGCTATGGGCAATGTCGCCAATTATAGCTATTTTGAGTCCCTCAATCCGTTCTTTTTGTTCTTTAACCGTCATAAGGTCAAGCAGACCCTGGCTGGGATGTTCATGGGCGCCGTCTCCGGCGTTAATAACTGAAGCCTTAATGTGGTTGGCCAGCAGTCGGGGTGAACCTGAACTGGCATGGCGGATAACAATAATATCCGGGTTCATGGCTGTCAGGTTGCGGGCCGTGTCCACCAGGGTTTCCCCTTTTTGAGCGCTGCTGGTTGTAGCGGAGATATTAAAAGTGTCGGCACTCATCCGTTTGGCGGCGACTTCAAAAGAGAGGCGGGTTCTGGTGCTTGGTTCAAAAAAAAGATGAATTACGGTTTTGCCTCGCAGGGTAGGTACTTTCTTGATAGGCCGGTTGGAAATTTCTTTAAAAGAATCAGCGGTATTAAGAATAAAATTAATGTCAGCGCTGGAAAGATCATCCAGGGCTAGAATATGTTTATGGCTGAAATGGTATTTTTTGTCCATATTAATGAATTAAATCGCCTATTCGATTCCAGCGGACAGAGAAATCATCCTTGTTCCAGGACCAGTAAATTATAAAGGCCTTCCCTTTAACGGCCTTTAAATTGACAAACTTCCAGAATCTGCTGTCAAGGCTTTTGTCGCGGTTATCGCCCATGACAAAGAGAGAATTTTCCGGAACAACAAAGGGCCCCAGGTTGTCTCGAGGCTGCTGATCAGCCGGAAAAATGTGTTTGTCCAGATAAATGGCATTTTCAACTTCAAATATTTTACCATTTACATAAACTTTTTTGTCTATAATTTCAATTTGATCACCAGCAACGCCAATAACCCTTTTAATAAAGTCCTGTTTGGGATTAACCGGATATTTAAAAACAATTATATCTTTACTGTGAGGCTCGCCAATAGGAACCCAGGTGGCACCGGTTAACGGATTTTTGATGCCGTAAATAAATTTATTCACCAGGATATGATCGCCTATCTGTAGGGTTGGCAGCATGGAACCTGATGGAATTTTGAAGGCTTGTACAACAAATGAACGGATGAACAGTGCCAAAATCAAGGCAATAGCTATAGCCTCAACGTATTCCCTGAAAACCGATTTGTTATTATTTTTTGTCAAGAAATTCTCCTTTGAATTTTTGTAAAATAAATTGTTCTGAATTTTGTAAACCAAAAATAGATAAAACTCAAGAGGCTTTCGGTTTGGCGTAAAAATTGCTCAAAGATATTCAGTAATCAAAAAGTTCCGGCAATATTTTATCAAAAACAAAATGTTAGTCAGATTTTTTAAAAAAAATAGTGTCGGGGTGGTATTGTCGGGGTGGTATTCTCTCAGCGCTATATGTTGTGTTTTACTGGTTGACAGGCCACAAAATATTGTTTCAGCAAAAGTAAAAATATCACTCCTGTGGTTATGTAATAATAAGAAAAATAAAATTGCCTAGTATTTTTAAGGGTTTTCAGCTTGACAAGGTACTCATGCTCTGCGTTTAATAAAAATAGAACAATTTTTGTAACTGCTCACAGGGCACCGCATATTTCCGCGATCAGTCCGGTTTACGTATGACTAATACGTTGCGCCGACCTGATCACGAAAATCTACGGCACCCAGTAACCAGTTACAATTACAGGGGTTAGCGAAGTTAGGAGCTTACCCCATGAGTAGTTACCAATTTATGTAATTAATATCTATTGTGGATAAAGGCATCATAAACAGGCAGATTAATGGCGAAAATAAATTTTAATTTCAAATTGCCTTCTTTTATAAAACAGCAAACCCTGTCATTGGGTCTTGATATTGGTTCCCATTCCATCAAAATTTGCGAATTACATGATCATGATGGTGGTTTGAAGCTGATAAGTCTGGGAAGTGCTATTCTACCTTCCGGAACTGTGGAAGATGGAGAATTGCAGGATCCTGAGGCGGTTGGCGCTGTCATTAAAGCTCTGGTAAAAAATTTAAAGATAAAAGCTACAAAGGCCGCTATATCAATCTCCGGTTATTCTGTAATTATGAAAAAAGTTAATCTTACAGTAATGACTGAATCGGAGCTGGCAGAACATATCCAGGAGGAAGCTGAACAGTATATTCCTTTTGAGATTGACGAAGTTTATCTTGATTTTCAGGATCTTCACACCAATACTGAGACTGAAGAACGGACTGATGTCATGCTGGTAGCGGCAAAAAAAGAGGTGATTAACGGTTACCTGGATATGCTGAAGAGTGCCGGCCTGAAAACAGTTATTGTAGATGTTGACGCCTTTGCCCTGGAAAACAGTTATGAAGCTAATTACGGCAATGAGGGTAATGTGCTGCTGGTTGATATAGGATCAGCAAAAATGAATATTAATATAATTGATCATGGTATCTCAATATTTGCCAGAGATATTATGATGGGCAGTCGTCAGTTGAGCGAAGAAATTCAGGCTCGATTCGGTCTTTCTTTTGAAGAAGCGGAAGGCCTGAAGCTTGGTTCTGTTCCGCCGGAAGACAAGCAGGAAGAAATCGAAGAGATATTTGCCAATATCTGTACTCAGTGGATTATGGAAATAAAAAAAGCTATTGATTTTTATAATTCAAATTATGTCGATAATCCCATTGAAAAAATGGTTTTAAGCGGTGGTGGTTCCAAGGTGAAAGGTCTTGATCAATTTTTCAGTGATGAGCTTGATCTGCCGGTGGAAATGTTTGATCCTTTTGCTAATACAAAGGTTGATACCAGTAAAATTGATGCGGCCTATTTGCACAATATTGCCCCGGAAATGGCTATTGCCATGGGGTTGGCAACCAGGGTCGTACCCTTTTAGCAGGGCAACTGGAAC
The DNA here is from genome assembly GCA_024763495.1 of Desulfobulbaceae bacterium. Lineage (GTDB taxonomy): Bacteria > Desulfobacterota > Desulfobulbia > Desulfobulbales > SURF-16 > JANTFJ01. Next base: position 4,644 of record JANTFJ010000237.1, read on the forward strand.
GTAAGCGTTCACCAGCACCTCACGGAGTCGGAGTTTATGCCCTGTTTTCAAGGGTGCTTACCTCTTTGTCCATTCGGAGTCTCGTTCCTCGCTTACCTGGGCCTGCTTACATAGCAACAGTATGTTGCGCCGGCCTGATCGTGAAGATCTGCGGCACCCTGTAACTGGTTGTCCGAGAATAGACATTGTTTCTCAAATCAAGGCATTTTGAAAAAATAAGCACAGCCATATAGTTGATATTGCGAGCATTATTTTTTCAAAATAACACAGAGTTGGGGAAAAAGG
>JANTFJ010000238.1 GCA_024763495.1 Desulfobulbaceae bacterium
GATGCCGCCATGTGCCCGTTTCAACGCTCGCGATAATACATCAGGTATATCGCGGCGTTTAAACGGGTGCAGGGTGGTGTTCATGGAGCGCTTACCCGATAAGGATTAACCGTCAGCACCGGGCAGGAAGACATTTTAACTATTTTTTCCGCCACACTGCCGAAAAGCAGCTTGTCAAGGCCCTTGTAACCATGAGTTCCCATGACAATCATGTCTATTTTTTTCTCTTTCACATAATTAAGAATTTCCTGGGCCACATCGCCAAGCAAAACAACAGTATCATGGCTGATTGATTTATCCATGGTTTCCTCCACAAACATGGCCATCTTTTTCTTCGAACTCTCAAAAATATCCTGTTCAAGCTCGGCAATCGGCACATGAGGTACAAAAAAATCAGAATTTGTCTCAAAAAAAGATTGGGCGACAAAGAGTAATGTCAGGCTGGCCTCCATTTTTTTTGCCATCAGGATTGCATTTTGAACAATTTTCTCAGAATTTTCAGAAAAATCTATTGGCACCAGAATTCTTTTAATGTCTTTCATCATATTCCCTCTTCAGATTAATTCTTAACCCAAATTGTAACTGGTTACAAATCCGGGGCACTATCCGAACATTTAAAGGGGTAGAGAAGGGTAGCTTTTACCCAACCCGAATATTTACCATCAGGAGCTTACTCCATGAGCAGTTATCCCAAATTTATAATTTCAGCGCTGCCGACATGTCATGATCAGCGTGGAACAAACTTCAGCGACAAAAGATACTTGATAAATTTTGATAATTACAAATTTGAGGTGGTTAATTTTGCCAATGTAGTACAATTCAGTCATAAGGAGCACCATTATCACCCCTTTAAATTGAATAATAACGGGGTAAGCGTTTACCTGCACCTTAGTCCCTTAGAATTAATTTTCGTGTTATTTATGGCAAGAAATTGAAAACTTTCTTTGAAATAAACAACTTGCATCTACTGTTAAGGGACTTATCCAGAGCCTTAATTTCTTTTCCAGTTTATCTGGGCTAGGGGCTCACCCAAAAATAACTTCACATTCTAAGGCACTGGAGAACGGTTACACTATAATTATAAGTTTTACCAAAATAATTACCAATTTATTTTCTTATTTTTGAGCGAACCATTACTATATTCTTACGAGGTCTGGATTATGGCGATATATATTTGTACGGTATGCGATACTCTTTATGATGAAGAAAAAGAAGGGGTTAAGTGGGAGGATCTGCCGGATGACTGGCTGTGTCCGGTCTGTGATTCTCCGAAATTCATGTTTAATCTTCTGGAAGAAAACAAAACTATTGCCGACTCTTCCGGTAAAGGTATTCCTGAAAAGCCGGGCCGTACGCTTACGGTTTCAGACATTATGGTGGAAACCATGATTAACTGGGGAGTAAAAGTGGTCTTCGGCATGGTCGGTCATTCTAATCTCGGACTGGCTGAGGCAATCAGAAAAAAATGCGAATCCGGCAAATTGAAGTTTATCGGGATCAGGCATGAAGGCGCGGCCTCATTTGCCGCCTCAGCCTATGCCAAACTCACTGACACTCCCGCAGCCTGCCTGGCCATTGCCGGGCCGGGGGCGACAAATCTTCTAACTGGCCTGTGGGACGCGAAAATGGATCGGGCCCCGGTTCTTGCCTTAACCGGCCAGATTGATGTCCAGGTTTTAGGCCCGGGCGCTTTCCAGGAAATTGATTTAGCCGGAGCCTTCAGCCCGGTCAGCTGTTGGAGCCAGACCGTTCTGGAATCAAGCAATTTCCCTGAACTTATGAGCCTGGCTTTGAAAAATGCCATTGTCCAACGAGGAGTTTCTCACTTGATTTTCCCTGACAGTGTCCAGGAACTTCCGGTATCATCAACTTTATCCACTCCTGATTCTTCCGGCCGCCTTGCCTGCCGGGACATTGCTCCAGCCCCTGAATCATTGATCCAGGCAGCGGAACTACTCAGACAGGCGAAACGCCCGCTTATTATTGCAGGTCATGGGGCACGGTTCAGCATGGAAAGCATTATAAGCTGGGCTGAAGAGGCCAATATCCCTGTTATTACTACTTTCAAGGCCAAGGGATTGATAGCTGACGATCATCCCCTGGCAGGTGGAGTTCTCGGGCTCAGTGGTACTCCTGTCTCTGCCTGGTGTATGGGCCGGGCTGATCTTCTCCTGGTGCTGGGCGCTTCCTTTGCCAGGCATACGGGAATCAGTAAAAGCACTCCTGCTATTCAAGTTGATTATGACCCGATGACCCTGGGAAAATTTCATCCGGTTTCAGTGCCGGTATGGGGTGAAATAGGCACCACAGTAAAAATGCTTAAGCAGGAACTGGCCGGATATAAGCCCGAATTTAATCCTCGCCGGGAACTGGCCGACCAATGGCAGGCCTGGCGGCAGGAAAAAAGGAAGCGGGCCGGAGAAAATCAGGGGAAGGGAATTAATTCCGCCTTTCTTTTTGATGTCTTGAGCAGGCATGTCTCAGCAGATGCGGTGATTGCGGTTGATGTCGGCAACAACACTTATTCCTTTGGCCGTTATTTTGAGTGTAAATCCCAGTCTGTGCTGATGTCCGGTTATCTTGGTTCAATCGGCTATGGATATCCGGCCGCGATGGGTGCCTGGGCTGCGGCTCCGGAACGCCAGATTATCGCAGTTACCGGTGATGGCGGGTTTGGTCAATACCTGGCTGAACTTACTACCGCGGTAAAATACGGAATGCCGATTAAGCATATTCTTCTGAACAACATGGAGCTTGGTAAAATAAGCAAGGAACAGTTACAAGAAGGAAAACCAGTCTGGTCAACATCTTTACATAATCCTGATTTTGCCCGATTTGCCGATAATTGTGGTGCCCTGGGAATCAGGGTTGATAACTTGTCGGATTTAGAGAAAGGACTTGAAAAAATACTCTCTCATGATGGCCCGGCTTTACTGGAAGTAATAACTGACCCGGCTCTTATTTAACCCACAAAAGTGGAATCGGTATTTTTATTTAAAGGTTATAAGTTTTAAAGGGGTAGGAAAGGGTAGCTTTTACCCAACCCGAACATTTACGCAAAAAGTGACAAAATACCTGGATATACTGAACGGTTACAAGATAATCTTTACGCTGTTTGAGGGGAGACAAATATGGCTGTTTATAAATGTCTGGTATGCGATACTCTTTATGATGAAGATAAAGAAGATGTAAGATGGAACGACCTGCCGGCCAACTGGGTATGCCCGGTCTGTGAATCCGGCAAATCATTTTTCCGGCGGGAAAGGGACGAAGAAGATAATATTACGGAAAAAGAACCTGATTTGTCTCTACCTGATGGAGAATACGGGCCTAAAAAGACAGAAGACGAATTTGAAACATATATGGCCGACATCAACAACATGGCGGAAAACGGAAAGTCTATTGTCGAGCCAATGCGAACCAGAAAGCCGGTGCTTTCCTGGGATGAAATATTAATTAACGGGGCGCAGCTTGCTGCCATTCCGCTTAATCACGATGAGCCGGTCAGAACCAGGACTGTAATTGGCCCTGGAGCTGAACATCCACTGGTGATTGACACGCCGATTTACATATCACACATGTCCTTTGGCGCTTTATCAAAAGAGGCAAAAACCGCCTTGGCCAGAGGCAGCAGCATGGCAAAAACCGCAGTGTGTTCCGGCGAAGGAGGAATTTTACCTGAGTCCCTGAAAAACTCATATAAGTATATTTTTGAATATGTCCCGAACCAGTACAGCGTCACGCCTGAAAATATGCTGGAGGCCGATGCCATTGAAATTAAATTCGGTCAATCAGCCAAAGCCGGCATGGGCGGCCATCTCCCAGGCAATAAAGTTACTCGTGAGATTGCCGCGATCCGCGGTTTTGCGGCAGGAGATGACATAATCAGTCCGGCTTCTTACGCTGATATCAGGAATTCGGAACAGTTAAAGGAAAAGGTTGCCTGGCTGCGGGAAATATCCGGCGGCAAACCAATTGGTATTAAATTTGCTGCCGGTCACGTTGAAGCGGATATGGCGGCAGCCCTCTATGCTGAACCGGATTTTATCACCATTGACGGTCGGGCCGGTGGTACCGGGGCCTCGCCAAAGTTTGTCAAGGCTGCTGTTTCCGTTCCAACCATTTTTGCGCTTTATCGGGCCAGAAAATTTCTCAACGCCCAAAAGGCCTTTAATGTCTCCCTGGTATGTACAGGCGGCCTGCGGATTTCGGCAGATTTCATCAAGGCTCTGGCTCTGGGCGCTGATGCTGTTGCCCTGGGAACCACGGCACTGATCGCCATTGGCTGCAAACAGTACCGCATCTGCAACAGCGGTAAATGCCCTGTGGGAATAGCTACCCAGGATCCCAGATTGAGAGAGCGGCTTGATGTGGATCATGCTGCCGGTCGCCTGGCAAATTTTCTGAAAGTTTCCAACGAGGAATTAAAATGTTTTGCCAGGTTGACCGGCAATGATGATGTCGGAAAACTATCTATCCATGATTTATGTACGACTAATTCGGAAATTTCTCGATATACCGGGATAGCGCATGTATGAGTCTGTTGATTTAGTAAGCGTTCACCAGCACTTCACGGAGTCGGAGTTTATGGCCTGTTTTTAAGGGGTGCAAAACAAAAAAATGAGAAATCAGAAACTTTCTTTCCCGCAGATCACTATGGGGCCAGACATAAATGTCATGGAACTCGCTCCGCTCGCACCATGACCTACACAGGAGCCATGCCCTCGCAGGTCATTGCGCAAAGCATTACCTGACAGGTAACTAATACGGGCATTACCCACAACCCGGAAAAACCCCTGTCCCCATGTAGGAACACCCCAAGGGCATTTCCTCCGGGCACCCAGCCCTCTGGGCGATATAACATGGAACAAAGCTCATAGCATAAATCGCCCAGAGGGCTGGGCT
>JANTFJ010000239.1 GCA_024763495.1 Desulfobulbaceae bacterium
GAACGATAACGATAAAGCTCCTGTAGGAGCCCAGCCCCCTGGGCGATCCATGCGATGAGCTTTGCTCCATTTTTTATCGCCCAGAGGGCCGGGCTCCTACAGGCTATCATAATAAAAAATCAAAAAACTAAGTAGTTTTGCGTATTGTGTTGCCGGGGATTATGGGGTAAATATCGTAGTTCATTTTTTATTTGCAATGAAGTTGTCTGATGATTACCGATTATTCATATTTTGTAACTACTAACCGTGTAAGCGCTTTAATTTCGATAACTAGTGTAATTATAATTGGTTACAGGGTGCTGGAGATTTTTGTGATCAGGCCCGGCGCAGCGTATTAGTCATACGTAAGCCGGACTGATCTCGGACAGGTAAGCGAGCTTGCGAGACTCCGGATCTGGTGCCCTGTGAGCAGTTACCATATTTTTTAACATTATAATTTTTTAACATTACAAGAAGGAGGAGGAAATAATGGCTCTTGACCCAACCAAACATGCTGACTGGGAAATTGCTGAAGAGGCGGAATCCCGGATGAAGACTGTCTACGAGCTGGGCGAGGCCCTGGGGCTGGAAAAGGAAGAACTCCTGCCCCATGGCCATTATGTGGCTAAACTTGATTACCGCAAAATTCTTAATCGTTTAAAAGATAAGCCGGATGGTAAATATGTCGATGTAACCGCCATTTCACCAACCCCGCTGGGCGAAGGGAAAAGTACCTGCGCCATGGGTCTGGTTCAGGGCCTGGGCAAACGGAATAAGAGCGTTATCGGTGCCATTCGCCAGCCTTCCGGTGGCCCCACCATGAATATCAAAGGCAGCGCCGCAGGCGGCGGTCTGGCCCAGTGTATTCCTTTGACTCCTTTTTCCCTGGGGCTGACCGGCGATATTAACGCCATCATGAATGCTCATAACCTGGGAATGGTAGCTCTTACCTCGCGCATGCAGCATGAGTCGAATTATACTGACGAACAGCTGGCTCTGCGTAACCTGAAACGGCTTGATATTCACCCGAAAAAGGTGGAATTCGGCTGGATCATGGATTATTGCGCCCAGGCTCTGCGTAATATCACCATTGGTCTTGGCGGCAAAATGGACGGCATGACCATGCAGTCAAAGTTTGCTATTGCCGTAAGTTCCGAGATTATGGCTATCCTGGCAGTTGCTACTGACCTGAAAGACATGCGGGAAAGAATCGGTAAAATTGTTGTTGCCTACAACAAGCAGGATAAACCCGTTACCACCGCTGATCTTGAGGTTGACGGCGCCATGACCGCCTGGATGGTTGAGGCTCTTAATCCTAATTTGATGCAGACTCTGGAAGGTCAGCCGGTGGTGGTTCATGCCGGGCCTTTTGCCAATATCGCTATTGGCCAGTCATCGGTTATCGCTGACCGGGTCGCCTTGAAACTTGCCGACTACAATGTTACCGAGAGTGGGTTCGGCGCTGATATCGGTTTTGAAAAATTCTGGAATCTTAAATGCCGCTACAGTGGCCTGAAACCAAACTGCGCCGTTGTTGTCGCTACTATTCGCGCCCTGAAATGTCATGGTGGAGCCCCGATTCCCGTACCGGGTAAACCAATGCCGGAAGAGTATGGTTCCGAGAATGTCGGCTGGGTTGAAGAAGGCTGCAAGAACCTTGTCCATCATATTGAGACCGTTAAGAAGGCCGGGATTAATCCGGTTGTCTGTATTAATGCCTTTTATACTGATACTGATGATGAGATTGCCGCTGTACGTCGCATTAGTGAGGCTGCCGGGGCCCGGGCTGCCCTGTCACGGCACTGGGAGCATGGTGGCGACGGCGCTCTGGAGTTTGCCGACGCGGTTGTTGACGCCTGTGAAGAGCCCAATGATTTTAAATTCCTTTATGACCTTGATACTCCGCTTGGTAAAAGAATTGAGCTTATTGCCAAGGAGGTTTACGGTGCTGACGGCGTGAGCTACAGCCCCGAGGCCCAGCTCAAGCTTAAACGGATGGAAGCCGATCCCGACCTGAAAGAAATGGGTACCTGTATGGTTAAAACCCATCTCTCTCTTTCCCATGATCCGAAATTAAAAGGCGTGCCCAAGGGCTGGACCCTGCCTATTCGCGATATCCTTACCTATAAGGGAGCTGGATTTGTCGTGCCGGTTGCCGGGGCTATCAGTTTGATGCCTGGTACTGCCTCTGATCCGGCTTATCGTCGTATTGATGTTGACGTTGAGACCGGTAAGGTCAAGGGCGTTTTCTAGAATTTTTTAAACGTCTGATTGTTTTTTTTACCCCTCCGGAATTTTTCCGGAGGGGTTTTTATTTTCTGGTGAGTAAAAAATATCAATAATGAAATTTTTATTTGTGTTTCAGGACTGTTATCACTAAAATAAAAAATTAGATAAATAGTTATCAAATTTCGCAAACTAATAAACCAATTAAATCAACCAAACAACTTAAATTACCCAAACAACCTGACTCATGGCAAAACCAGTAGATAAAAAATCAAGCCTCAGGGCATCGGTTAAGGATCAGTCCGGGGCTGGTAAGCTGAAAATTGGTGAAATTCTCCGCAAGGAGGGCCAGATCACCAGTAATCATCTTGAGCAGGCTCAGGCCATTCAGAAAAAGAATAATGGCCGTTTAAGCAGTATTCTGTTGAAACTTGAGTATATTGATGAAGATACTGTCCTGAATGTTCTCAGCCGTTCTTATAATTTTCCCGCGGTAAAGTTGAGTGAAGAGACTCCCAGTCCGGATGTCTTCAAAGCTGTTCCTTTTGAGATAGTTAAAAAATATCTTGCCCTGCCTTTGCGGATGACCGGCAAGACCCTGCAGATAACCATGGTCGAGCCCACCGATACCGCGGCAGTAGAAAGCCTGCAGACCGAGGTAAAAAAAGCTCTGTCAGTTTGTGTTTCTACGGAAAAGGACATTGTTGAGGCCTATAAGAAATATTATCAGATCAGTGATGAAGAATATAAGGAATTACTGGGGCTTGAAGAGAATGAAGAGGATGTAGAGGAAGAAGAAGTAACAAACATTGACGATTTCGGCTCTCTGGCTGCCGAGGCCGCTGATGATATGGCAATTGAAAGTCTTGATGAGGATGAAGAAGGAGACCAATATTCCGCCTCTGACGCGCCGATTATTAAGCTGGTTAATGGTATTCTCATAAAGGCGGTAAAAGATGGAGTAAGTGATATTCACATTGAGCCTTACGAGAAGACTCTCCAGGTTCGTTACCGGATGGATGGATCTCTCTATAAGTCAATGAATCTGCCCCTGTCGATTAAAAATGCCCTGAATTCCCGACTGAAAATTCTGGCCAGTCTTGATATTACTGAGCGGAGGGTGCCCCAGGATGGCAGGATCAAGATGCGGGTAGGCCGCAACAGGGTGGTTGATTTTCGGGTTTCCTCCCTGCCTACTCTCTTTGGCGAGAGTATAGTTCTTCGTATTCTTGATAAAAGTTCTTTAAATGTTGATTTGACTAAACTTGGTTTTGAGCAGAAGACCTTTGATATGCTCAAGCGCTGCGTAGCCAAACCTCAAGGATTGTTGCTGGTTACCGGCCCTACCGGTAGCGGTAAAACCGTTACCCTTTATTCCGTGCTTAATTCTCTTAATAATGACGCGATAAAAATTCTTACGGCTGAAGATCCGGTTGAGTTTAACTTCAAGGGGATTAATCAGGTTAATGTCCACCAGGAAGTCGGCATGACTTTTGCCGCTGCCTTGAAGGCTTTTCTTCGTCAGGATCCCGACATTATCATGGTTGGCGAGATTCGTGATATCGAGACTGCCGAAATTGCCATTAAGGCTGCCATGACCGGCCATCTTGTTCTCTCTACCCTGCATACCAACGACTGCCCGGCAACGATTGGCCGTCTGGTTGATATCGGTATCCCGCCATTTATGCTGGCCTCATCTATAACCATGATTCAATCCCAGCGATTGGGGCGACGTCTTTGTTCGGAATGTAAAAGCCCGATAGTTTTGCCTCCGGCCAATGAACTGATTACCATGGGTTTTAACGAGGATGAAATTTCCGGTCTCAAACTGTATGGCCCCAAGGGCTGTGCCGTCTGCCGGGGTAACGGTCATAAGGGCAGGGTCGGTATTTTTGAGTTGATGGAAGTAACCGAGGAGGTGGCCAAGGCTATCAGCGCCGAAGTGCCGGAGGATCAACTGCGCAAGGTGGCAATCCAGGAAGGTATGACTCCATTGCGTGACGCGGCCATTGAAAAGGCCAGACAGGGTGTGTTGAGCATAGAGGAGGTGTTGAAAAAAACTGTTATTACCAAGGAAAGCCTGCCCGCCTACCTGGTTAATCCTGATGTGGAAAATTACGAAGATGGAGATTATATTATTCGCCAGGGTAATAATGATATTGATTTTTTTCAGCTTATCAAGGGTGCGGTCATGGTCATTAAGGATGGCAAGAAAATTGCCGAAATTACTCAACCCGAAGATTATCTTGGTGAAATGGCCGCTATTTCAGGAGAAGAACGTTCTGCCTCAATTGTCTCTAAAGGAAGGAGTACGGTAAAACGTTTTCCCGGTGATAAAATTTACGAGATTATTGAAAAACATCCCGATGTTGCCAAACATCTTTTTAAAACAATTGCTGAACGTTTGGGACAGGCTAATGATATTATTGTCAAACTGGCAGCCAGCAGGATGCAGAAGGCATAAATCATATTACCTGAGGGCTCGCTTAAAAATAACTTCGCATTCTAAGGCACAATCTGAATATATAGAAAAGCGTCTGCAATTATGCAATCCTGGAACGTAGCTCTTGCTACGCCTGCGGTTGCATGCAATTACTCAACTTTCTGACTTGAGATAAGTATTTGAAGTCATATAACATCACCAATAAAACTCGCTCGTCATTCCGGCATGTCTTTAGCCGGAGGTA
>JANTFJ010000240.1 GCA_024763495.1 Desulfobulbaceae bacterium
CATATAATTACGCGTAAAGCCTGCAATAGCAGGGAATTGGGCCATAATTTGACACTCACTTCGTCATTCCGGCATGTAGTTGGCCGGAATCTATAGACATTAAGCAGTTTTCTGGATCGGAGTCTCGTTCCTCGCTTACCTCCAGCCAACTACATGCCGGAATGACGTGATATAAATTGTCCAAATTTTAGCAGACCTACGGTTTGGGTGCCACCACCACATATGGAGAAGTTACCAAAAATCAAAACAAAAAATTGTTTAGACAATGGCTTTAAGCGCCTAAGCGTTTGCCAGTGCCTTAGATTCGGAGTCTCGTCCCTCGCTTACCTGTGCCTGCGCAGCATACTGGTGCTGTTCAAGCAGGCTCAAATAGGCAAAGAGGTAAGCGTAGACTCCGTGAGGTGGTGAACGCTTACGGCCCGCCGACAACGATTTATCATGGACAATCCACGAATTACAAACAGTCTCAGCAAAATGTGGGAAATAGCCAGACGGTTGATCCGCAAAATTAGCTGGTAATTTTCACTTACCTTTTGGCTGTACCAAATTTTATTTTCTTGCTTTATCCTGCTTATAATGTTATACAAAAAAGTTACGGATAAAGATTAATTGTTTTTTCTTTATACTACTCACCTAGCCTGGCTGTCTTGAAATGGATAGATTCAGCCAAAATCGAAGCATGAAAATCTGTCATTTTTCTGCAAAGAATGGAGACAATTTTCATATCAATTTCACTGACTACTCGGGAGTATCCTCTAAGTGCCTACGGACATAAAATCAAAATTGCTCGAAGCCGGAAAGGATGATGGGTGTATCAGTATTGATTTTTTAAATGATCTGATCCCTGATGATGAAGACGCCAGCACGATTGATGAAATATTTAATTTTCTCGATGAACAACACATTGAGATTATAACAAAAGTTAAAAACGGTAAAAAAAAGAATATCAAAGGAGATTCCTGGGACAACGATTCCGATAATAATTCTTCGAAGAAAGAAGATAAAATAGCGTCCAACAAGGAAGAAATCCATGAGGTAGAAGAGACAACAACAACTTATCTCAGAGAAATGGGCCGTTTTTTTCTTTTAACCCCTGAAGAAGAGGAGAAATACAGTAAGGCGATCAGGGAAGGATTTGATGCTATTATCCATACTATCAGGACAAACGGTTCCGGGGTGGAAGAAATTAAATTCCTGGTTGATCGTCTTGATTTATGGGAAAAACGTGATCCAACTCTAAAGCCTAAAAAACAACAGCTTAACTATATGCGGCGAACGGTCAAGCAGGCCAGTATTAACCATCCCGACACCCCGCAGCTTCAACAGGATCATCATCGGGTTGAATTTTATACCCGCTCCATAGAAACTGCCAAGGACGCGATGATCAAGGCAAATTTACGCCTGGTGGTAAGCATTGCTAAACGGTATATGCACCAGGGCTTGACTTTGGCTGATTTAATCCAGGAAGGTAATCTGGGGTTAATGCGGGCTGTTTTTCGTTTTGACTATAAAAAGGGGAATAAGTTCAGCACCTACGCCAGTTGGTGGATCAGGCAGGCAATTACCAGGGCTATTCTTGACAAGACCAGAACCATACGTCTTCCTGTCCATTTTCTCGAGTTGCGCAGCCAGTTTTTCAAGGCATTTTATTCTTTACTGAAAGAATTGGGCCGGGAACCTACACCTGTTGAAATTTCAGAAAAAACCGGGTTGCCAATGGATAAAATTCTGGCCATCCTCGAGGCTTCCAGGGAACCGATTTCCCTGGAGACACCGGTTGGTGATGATGACAGCACCCTTGGCGATTTTCTTGAGAACCAGGAGTCAATATCTCCCTATGAGGCGGTGAAGAATAATGAGTTGTCTGATCGGGTTACCGGGATTCTGGCAACTTTAAGCGCCAGGGAAGAAAAAATTATCCGCCTGCGTTTTGGGATTGGTGAAGATGCTGAATATACCCTTGAAGAGATTGGTAAGCGATTTAATGTCTCCAGGGAACGTATTCGGCAGATCGAAAAAAAGGCATTAAACCGTCTGCGCCATTCCAGTCGACGTGAAAAACTTCGTTATTTCCTCGATTAAAGTTGTTATGCCGGCCTTCAGGGGAAAACGGGTTGGGTAAAAGAGGCAGAGGACAAGGATGTGGCTGACATACTTCTTGTCCTTGCCGTTATTTCATTTGCCGCTGGAATAATTTGTTCCTCCCTGCTGCCCGCCAGTGTAATTAGTTTTTTTCCGCCCCTTTTTTTTCTGCTGGTTGTTTCCTTTTTTCTTATTAAGAAAAATAATCGTCGCATTGCTCAACGTCTTATCATTGTTGTATTTTTTATTGTCGGTGTTATTCATGGCCAATGGGCCATGGCGCCGTCTTTTTCAGACCAGGCAATTCATCGGCAAATCGTTAACCGCCAGGAAGTTTCACTGGTGGGGATCCTCAAGGAAGCTCCGGCAGTATCGTTTGAGAAAACCGCTCTTCTCATGGCGGTGGAACAAATAGTAACCCTTGATATAATTCGTCCAGCTTCAGGATTAGCTTTGATTCGTTTCAGGGGGTGTCCACCTGAAAATTTGCATCCCGGTGATTATTTTATTGCCCGTGGTTTTTTTGAGCATCCTAAACGCTATGCCACTCCTGGAAGTTTTGATTATCCTGCCTACCTTGCCGTTCGCAAAATTTTTATAACCGGCTGGCTCACCTCGACTGCCGGCATCGTTAAGCTGTCAAACTCTTCACCTCCTGACTTTGCCAAAAAAATTCGCTATGGCCCGGAAAAAATCAGGCAGAAAATCAACAGGTTTCTTACTGCTCTTCTGCCTTCTGGTCAGGCCGGACTTTACAAAGCCATTTTAACCGGCGACCGAGCATCTATTCCCCCTGATGTCCTGGAAAACTTTAAAGCAATAGGTTGTTTTCACCTGCTGGCCATATCCGGGCTCCATATGGGATTACTGGCTCTGTTAATCATTAATGTAATTTATTGGCTGCTGAAAAGGTCAACCTGGATTCTGCTCCACACCCCGGCCTGGAAAATTTCCGTCCTGCTGGCCCTGCCGCCTTTAATTCTTTATGGATTTATTGCCGGGTTTCATATTCCGGTCATCAGGGCATTAATAATGACAATTGTCCTGGCTGGAGCCATATTTTTTGACCGCCATATGGATCTAGCCGCCAGTATTGCCCTGGCTGCTCTGCTTATTTTAATTATTACCCCAGCCAGTATTTTTGCCGCCTCTTTTCAGCTGTCATTTGCGGCTGTCTCCGGGCTTGCCGCTTTTTCACCATTGTTGAGGCAAAAACTGCAGGCAATTAAATTTTCCGATAATGTATGGGAAAAAATTTTTAAGTGGATCATTTTTTCTATTATTACCTCCCTGATAGCGCTGGCAAGCACGGCACCGCTAGCCATTTATCATTTTAACAGGTTGTCCCTGCTCAGTCCCATTTCCACTTTGCTGATTGAGCCTCTGCTCTGTTTCTGGGCATTAACCATCGGCCTTCTGGGTTCTTGTTTTCTTTTTATTGCGCCGCAAATCGCCGCCTTTTTATTCAAAATCGGCAGCTGGGGAATAAGCGGCGCGATAATTACGGCAGAGTTTCTTGCCCGCCTGCCTTGCAGCTCTATCTGGTTCAGCACGCCAGGCCCATTTGAATTATGCTGCGCTTATTTTTTCCTGGTTTGCCTTTTTTATTGGCGCAGACATAACCTGTTTCGTTTTGCCGCCGCGGGATTTTTACTTTTTCTTATTATCTGGCCGAACTGGCTCAGGATAATGAAAATCAGGTCAAATGAAATTATTGTCAGCTTTCTTGATGTTGGGCAGGGCTGCGCTGTGGTGATGGAACTTGGTGGAGGTCGGACAATATTGCTGGACGGCGGAGGTAGCAGGACAGTTAAATTTAATGTCGGTGAATCAATAATTGCCCCGTTTCTCTGGCAGCGTCGAATTACCCATATTGATGAAGTTATTATCAGCCATCCGGACAGTGATCATTTTAACGGGCTGCCATTTATACTGGAGAGATTCAAACCGGAAAGATTATGGGTAAACGGACAGGGAGGTAATACTCTGTATGACATGTTGCTTGAGCAGGCAAAAAAAACCGGAATAAAAATTACAATTCCCGGACAAAATCAAATTATCAGGAAGCAGGGCTGTTATACTCTCCTCAACTTGACCGGAATAAGTCAGAATAAAAAATATAAAGAACTTAACGACAATAACCGTAGTTTGATTATCAGGTTGGATACCCCGAAAATATCGTTTCTGTTTCCGGGTGATATTGAAAAAGAAGCTGAGAAAATAGCAGTAGAAAATAATTATAATCTGGCAGCCGATATAATGCTTGCTCCTCACCACGGCAGTAAAACATCAAGTTCTGAGGTGTTTATCAAGGCTGTTCAGCCAAAAGAAATTGTTATTTCCGCTTCTGCCCGCAAAGAAGGCCTTTTCCCTGCTGCCAAGGTTATTAAGCGTTACCGGGAGCAGAATATTTTTATCTTGACTACTGGAAAAGATGGAACTGTCAGTTATAGAATCAGCCAGGATGGAGTTAGTCGAGATACTTTTTTGACAGAAGTTAAGCTTTAAGGTCTAACACCTTTGACGGTAAAAAAATCAAGGAACAGCATTCAGTCTTGAGGGGTGTAAGTGCCTCGAAGGTCTCACTATGTTCGCTATCTGGAGCTAACTGTCCGTAAGTAGATCCAAAATTAACTCCCAGTTTCTTGTTTTTTGTTACAGTTTCTCAGGAGTAAGGCACTAAGCTTTTTTCCAAGACTCAGCTTGGAAAAAGAGGCCCTTTCGGGGCAGTTGAATCTGCAATCATGATGCATATATTTATTGAGTATAGCCCTTGTGAAATTTAATCATATAATTACGCGTAAAGCCTG
>JANTFJ010000241.1 GCA_024763495.1 Desulfobulbaceae bacterium
ACAAAAAACAAGAAACTGAAGACGTAATTTTGAAACTATTTACAGCGAGTTACTCCAAGGCACTTATCCTAAAGATTCTAAATCCACTTCCACTTTTATGGGTTAGTTGTACTGCCTTGAGGAGGTTGTGATGGAGGATCGATCAATGAAGATGAGATGTAAGAGTTATTTCGTAACGACTCCTAACCCGCTAAAATTTTATTAAGTTTGTCCCTGATAATGGGCTTGGTTAAAAAATCATTCATGCCGCAATCATAACAGCGTTGCTCGTCTTCCTTGCGGGCATGAGCGGTAAGACCGACTATCCTGACGGGTTCAGGGCCGGCAAGACCAACGTATTCCGCGCGTTTACCGGAGTCTTCAATTTCCCTGATTTTCCTGGTAGCCGCATGACCATCCAGCTTCGGCATCTGAACATCCATTAAAATAATATCAAAATATTGTTCTTTCAACTTCTCCAAAGCCTGGAGGCCATCACCGGCAACCTCAACTTCACATCCCTGTTTCTTAATAAGTAAAGTAGCCAGTTTCTGGTTAACCAGATTATCCTCGACCAGCAGAACCCGTGGTATGTCCTTGTTGTCTTTCACATCAGCCGGGGAAGGATCATCCGGGCTGCTGTCAACTGCTCTATCTTCTTTTCCGGCCAGGGGCATGGAAATAACAAAACTGAAGGTGCTGCCCCTGCCAACCTCACTTTCCAGTTCAATCCTGCTGCCCATCAACTCCACAAGCTGACAGCAAATCGATAACCCCAGACCGGTACCGCCGAATTTTCTGGTGGTTGAGCCGTCAGCCTGGGTAAATTTCTCAAATACCGCGGCCTGCCGGTCAGGAGGAATGCCGATTCCCGTATCCCTCACCGCGAACCGAACAACGACCTGGCTGCTGCCAGCCTCCACCAGTCCAGCCTGTACTTCGACCGTTCCGTTCCTGGTAAACTTCATGGCATTTCCGGTTAAATTAACTAACACCTGACGCAATCGATTTTCATCTCCCATGACCATGGCCGGCAGTTTGTCATCCTTGACAAAAATAAGTTCATTCTGCTTTTCCAGGGCCTGAGAACGAAACATGCTGACCACGCTCTTCAGCAAAGCAACCGGCGGAAAGGGCATTAACTCAAGTTCCAGCTTGCCGGCCTCAATTTTAGCCAGATCAAGGATATCATTAATCAACACCAGCAGACCGGCTCCTGCCTTGCTTATGGTTTCGACAAAGTCAGCCTGTTCTTCATCCAGGTTTGTCTCAGCAAGCAGGCCGGAAAACCCGATAATGGCATTCATCGGAGTTCGAAGCTCATGACTCATGTTCGCCAGAAATTCACTCTTTAAACGGCTGGCCTCCTCAAGCTGATTGTTTTTCCGGCGTAATTCCTTGGTTTGCCGGGCAATCTCACTTTCCAGCTGCCGGGCATATTCCTGCTCCTTCTCCTGATGCCGGAGATACTGCTGATGATTTTCTTCCAATAATTTCTGATGCTGTTTGTCCAGCGAATCAATATGACGACTGAGCTGCTCTTTTTCAATAAGTGTTTCCCGATGGCTTCGGGTCAGGAGAGCCAGCTGAATGGAATTTTTAAAATAACGGCGGAAAACCGGATCCTGCCGCATGTCACCACTGACATCCGGTAATTTAAAAAAAAGCGTGGCCTTTTCTGTTGATAATCTATAAGCGTAAAGAAATTCACCATTATCCAGAACAGCAGCTGTTAAAATTTCTCCACTTAAAACAGCTTTCCGCAACTTTTCGCGCAGCGCCCCTTCAACTTGAAAAGAATCCGGCTGACTGCAGGCATTCCCCTGATCATTATAAAGATAAAAAAGTCCGGCTGGAATAATAGAAGTCAATTCAGCCAGAAGTTCACATATCTCTTCATTTCCCTCGACCAGGTCGGAAAATATTTCTTCAACCAATTCGTCAAACATTTTTTTTTACCAGGGAAAACCAACCCGCTAAAGAGAAAGTGGACTTAGTTTTTTCAGGACTCTTTTCAGTACCCCCTTGAGGGGTGTAAGTGCCTTGGAGTAACTTGCTGTAAATAATTTCAAAATCACGTCTTCAGTTCGAAGTCGGAGTTTATGCCCTGTTTTTCAGGGTGCTTATCTCTTATTTTTTATGACAGCGTCTCAAGAGCAAGGCACTAATCTTCAGGAGATTCGTAGAGATCTTTGGCCTTGGCCATTTCGTCAGGCAGAGTCTTGAGTAAAATTTTATAATCTGTCATTCTTTCCTTGACATGAGGAACCAGATAAACCGGCAAAGGAGAAACATAGCCGGACAGGGCACCATATTTCATTTTCTCGGCTATATATTCGGCAATTTGCAAAATGCTTATTACACTGGGGATAGAATTCTCCTTATCAAAACTATGATGAAACCTTATCGCTCCCAGAACCTCTTCGGGCAAATTCCATTCCGAGCAAAGCAGACTGCCCACCTTGCAATGGTTAGTTTCAATAAGTTCGTTTTCAGTTTCTATCAGGGGCTTTTGGGTGGAAACAGTTAAGGCGCAGGCTTTTCTCAGTAAATCCCCCACCAGTTGATCCTCAACAATCAGGCCGATATCATGAATAATACCAGCAAGAAAAATATTTTCATCTTCCATTCCAAAAATTCGTTTCGAGATCATCTGGGTCAGGATAGCAACGGTAGCTGAGTGCATCCATAAATTACGCCGGGAAAAATTTTCCCCATCTTCCCTGGAATTAAACAGATCCCGCAGGGCCTCAACCGCCACCAGATTACGCAGGTTCTTCATGCCGATAAAGACCACGGCCTTGGAAATGGAATCCACCTTGTTGGCCAGGCCGAAAAAAGGGCTGTTTACCAGTTTGAGCAAGCGCATAACCAGAATTGGATCAAGCTTAATTACTTCCTCAAAATTCTGCATGGTGGTAGATTCTGAATTAATCATCTGGGTGACTTTGATCGCTACATGGGGCAGCGTTTTCAAGTCACTGAATTTTTTGACTAACTCCCGTGCCGATGGCATTAAAATGCTCCAGGGTAAAAATTATACAGGCAATCACACGCACCTATGATTGCCTGTAGAGAAACAACAGAAAAAGCAGCAGCCGACACCATTTTATTCAAGAGAATCCAACTCTGAGACTAAACCTTCCAGCTCTGAGACATGGCTGTCAGCCCCGGCCAAATCACCATCCCGTCCTTTCTTTTCAATCTCATAGGCGACATCACGCAGGCCAACCAGTCCCATACTGGCAGCCGCCCCTTTTATGCTGTGTGCCGCGTCACTCATGGCCTCATAGTCACCAGCAGTAGAAGCCGCCTTTATCTTTTCCAGATCACCGGCCGATGACATCCGTAACAAATCAAGAAGTTCAGCAAGCAGTTCATTGTCATCACCAGCCTGTTCCAAGGCAAAATTACGATCCCATTCCAAAGACATTGAAATTCTCCCGACATATAAATATTCAAGGGCGCGCCAACAATGTTGACCCAATAATTTACCTTTTTTCGTAACTACTTAAGGGGTAAGCACCTTAACTTCGCTCCCCCCGTAATTGTAACTGTTTACAGGGTAGCGGAAATTTTTGCGAGCTGGCCGGCGCAGCGTAGTAGTCATACGTAAGTCAGCCTGCTTGCGGAGGTAAGGGGTCACTCAAAAATAAATTAGTAGAGATAAGGTGTAATGTGGAATATTTAGAGAATTGATCTAATTGCATGCAACCGCAGGCGTAGCAGAGCTATGTTGAAGATTGCATAATTGCAGATCGCTTTTCTAAATGTCCACATTGTGCCTTAGAATGCGAGTTATTTTTGAGTGAGCCCTAAACAAGCCTGCGAGACTCCGAAAATTCGGTGCCCTGTGAGCAGTTACCTTTTTTATATCAAAATTCAGCCTGACAAATCCAGTTTTAATTAACCAATGCCTGTTTTTTTCTAACCGGCTGCCCCCGGGAGCCTGTCGGATTACAGGGCATACCATTGTAGATGACTTAATATTTTATTTCACCGTAATGGTGGGCACAGCCCACGGAAATCTTTTTTTAAGCCATTAAGCAAATTGAAATTAACTATAGTAGAGATGAAGTGCAGGACAAAATGAACGAATATAAGGCACTGGTTAACGCTTACAGGGCGGAGTTTACCGTAAAAAAGCAACCATGGAGAACGATTACATACATCAGTATATCACAGGGTTAAAACGCGTGCTGGGTGGTATTCATGGAACGCTTAAATTATGGAGTGAAACAAGCTGACCGTTGGTAATTTGGATGGAACGGAAATAATCCAGCCCCATCCCCTGGTCATGAAGCACAAGGCAGCGGCCGACGATAAGATGGGTTACCAATAAAATATTTTTATTGGGAAAATCATGTGTTATTCGTCTGACCAGGGCAACAGCCCGTTGCTGAACATCAGCCAGATTTTCACAACCATCAACCTTGAAACCGCCAGGATCTTGCAGCCAGGTCGGATATTGCCGGCCATATTTTGTCCTGATCTCATCCTTGGTAAGTCCGTCCCAGTGGGGGATAAAAATTTCATTTAATTCAGGACAAGTTTCAACATCCACCCCACATAAACGTCCGACAATATCAGCTGACTGGAGGGTACGGGGCAGAGGACTGGAAAAAATACGCTCCAGACCGACAGATATTAACCTCCTGCCAAGTTCATCTATCTGACTGATTCCTTCAGCACAGAGTGGTTCAGAGCCGCGACCGGCAAAACGATTTTCCTGATTGGCCAGGGTCAGGCCATGGCGGATAAGATAGATCATAATAATAGCAAAGCTGCCTGAATTTTTTAGTGCCTTACTCCTGGGAAGCTGTAACAAAAAACAAGAAACTGAAGACGTAATTTTGAAACTATTTACAGCGAGTTACTCCAAGGCACTTATCCTAAAGATTCTAAATCCACT
>JANTFJ010000242.1 GCA_024763495.1 Desulfobulbaceae bacterium
CGTAATTATATGATTAAATTTCACCAGGGCTATACTCAATAAATATATGCATCATGATTGCAGATTCAACTGCCCCGAAGGGGCCTCTTTTTCCAAGCTGAGTCTTGGGAAAAAGCTTAGGACGCTTACCTCATGATTAGTTACCATCCACAAAAAAAGCCCCTCAATAAAGAGGGGCTTTTGGATAAAAAGTAACTATTATGGTAACTACTCAGGAGGTAAGCGCCTAATAAGCGCAAATCTCAATATTTGTAACTGGTCGGAGTCTCCATCTGGTCGCTTACCTGCAGGGTGCCGTAGATTTTTGTCATCAGACCGGTGCCGCCATAGTCATACGTAAACCGGGCTGATGGCGGAAATATGCGGTGCCCAGTAAGCAGTTACAATAAAAGTTTTTTATTCCAGGGCCTCAAAAACATGGCCAACCATATCAGGAGTAGGAGTCAGGGTCTTATCGCCTTCTTCCCAGCGGGCCGGACAGGCCTCTTCCTGATGAGCCGCGCCATAGACGCAGGCTTTAAGTTTTCGTAAGGTTTCATAAATGTTACGACCGACATTGTAATAATTTACTTCAGATGCTGCCAGCACACCTTCAGGATTAATTATAAAAGTACCACGCAGGGCCAGACCACTATTTTTATCATAGACACCGAACATCCGGGAAACTTTACGGGTAGGATCAGCACCCATCAGATATTTGGCGTTTGCCAACATTTTTTCATCATTTTTCCAGGCCAGATGGGTAAACTGTGTGTCGGTACTGACACTGACTACCTCAGCTCCCGCTTTTTTAAAATTTTCGTACTGATCTGCCAGATCAGCATGTTCCGTGGCTCAGACAAAAGTAAAATCAGCCGGATAAAAAAACAGAACAGTCCATTTTCCTTCTTTTTTTAATTCTTCCAGGGAAATTTCACCAAATGTAAACTCGGTTGGAATATAAGTATCCATTTTAAAATCAGCAACCTGCTGACCAACCTGAATCCCACCACTATGTCCACTTGTACAATGACCCATATTAACCTCCTTATGTTAATTAATTTTTGATAATAGTTATCATAATTATAAACAAAAGTAAAGAAAAATTTTTAAAAAACAACTTCATGATTCCTGCTTTTATGAGTCCTGCTGAGTTAACTTATTTTCGTAACTACTCATAGGGTAAGCGTCCTAACGTAAATGTTCGGCTAGCACCCCACCTTCGCCCGTTTAGGCGTAATTCACATAGTATACTATAGTAAACACGCCGAAACGAACAAATCCGGGGCACTATCCGAACATTTAAAGGGGTAGAGAGGGATAGCTTTTACCCAACCCGAATATTTACGTCCTAACTTCGCTAACCCCTGTCATTGTAACTGGTTACAGGGTGCAGTAGATTTTCGTGATCAGGTCGGCGCAGCGTAGTAGTCATACGTAAGCCGGACTGATCGCGGAAATATGCTGTGCCCTGTGAGCAGTTACTTATTTTCTATAACACTCTTGACAATTACTTCGTCATATGCAATTTTACCTGAACTGTTAAGTTATGTCAGGTAAAGCTTTGCGCAACCTGACCTACGTGGGGCATGACTCCTGTGTAAGTCATGGTGCGGGCGGAGCGAGTCCCATGACATTTATATTTGGCTCCACACAGTAACGCTTTGCACAACCTGACCTACGAGGGGCATGACTACTGTGTAGGTCATGGTGCGAGCGGAGCGAGTTCCTTGACATTTATGTCTGCGGGAAAGAAAGTTTCTGATTTCTCATTTTTTTGTATTGCACCCGTACTTTATTGAGAGCTATCGCGCTATCCTATTTTGAGTACAGTCTAAGGCATCAAAATAAATAAATTCAGCAAAAATCGATGTTTAACTAATCGATGTTTAACTATTGATTTTTTAGGCAGGAACAACGGGGAACAAACCGAATTAATTTAAAATCAAACAAAAGCGAGACGACTTTGCCTGAAAAAAATATTCTAAAAAACAACTGTTTCTTTTTACTCTGGCTGGCCGTTATTATTTTTGTAACCGCGTGTACTTCCGGCAAAAATACAACAGACGCTGATCATTCATTGTCCGCTGATCATCTGTATGTTCATACCGTCAAATGGCCTCACGAAACAATGGCAAAAATTGCCTTGTGGTACACCGGGAAATCAGACAACTGGATTGAAATTTCACGATTAAATCGAAACTGTGACCCTTCCCGCCTCAGTAAAAACTGTCAAATTAATATCCCAAGGAATTTAATGATAAAATTCAGTCCCATGCCCAAAAAATTCGCCTTGACCTGCCTGAATAAAAAAAGCAGACAAAATAAAGAAAAAAAAGTTGTCACAAAACAACATGCCGCAGTTAACGAAGATCAAACAGAAGACATCCCTCTTTTCGGGCCCAAATAATTTTGTTGTAAATCAATGCTGCCAGAGCAGGAAGGCCTTGATAAAGGAATCAATATTCCCATTCATCACACTGTCAATATTTCCTGTTTCGTATCCGGTACGGTGATCCTTGACCATCCGATAGGGATGCATCACATACGAACGGATCTGGCTCCCCCAGGAAATTTCTTTCTTATCACCATGAAGATCCTTCTGCTCTTCCTTCTGTAATTCCTTTTCTCTTTCATACAACCGGGCCTTGAGCATTTTCATGGCAATATCTTTATTGCGATGCTGAGAACGTTCATTCTGACACTGGACAACAATATTTGAGGGCAAATGTGTTATCCGGATAGCGGAACTGGTCTTATTGACATGCTGGCCCCCTGCTCCGCTGGCTCGATAGGTGTCAATACGTAAATCTTTTTCGTTAATATCAATATTAATGTTGTCATCAAGCTCAGGAAAAACAAAAACCGAGGCAAAGGATGTATGACGGCGGCCATTAACATCAAATGGTGAAATACGAACCAGGCGATGAATACCCATTTCCGAACGGAGATAACCATAGGCATAGCGGCCTTTAACCATAATGGTGACGCTTTTAACTCCAGCCTCGTCACCTGCCAGATAATCAAGAAATTCAGTAGAAAAACCCCTAATTTCAGCCCAGCGCAGATACATGCGTAACAGCATGTCAACCCAGTCCTGGGCCTCGGTACCACCAGCTCCGGCATGGATGGCTACCATGGCATTGTTTGCATCATGCTCACCACCGAACATACATTCAAGCTCAAAGCTCTTTAACCTGGCATCAAGACTGGAGATAAGTTGAGCTGCTTCTTCTTCAGTTTCCTCGTCATTCTCGTCACGAGCCAGTTCCAGAAGAATATCGGCATCTTCAACAGTTTCCCTGCATTCTTCCCAGCCTTCGATGGGGTATTGCAATTGACTGATAGCTAACTGGGTTTTTCGGGCCGCATCCGGGTTATTCCAGAAATTCGGGTTAAGAGTCAGATGTTCCAGCTTCTGCAACTCCTCCTTCTTTGCACCTAATTCAAAGATGCTCCTGGAGGGTATTCAACCGGGCACGTATATTTTCTAGTTTCTGTTTAAGTTCAGCAGACATGCTTCACCTCATTTTATTATTTAATAGTATGGTAGTAAGCGTTCACCCGCACCTCACGGAATCGAAGTTTATGCCCTGTTTTCAAGGGTGCTTACCTCTTCGTCCATTTCGGCGTCACATTCCTCGCTTAGCTGACCTGCTTAAAAAGGAGCAGTATGCGGTGCCAGTCTGATCACGAAAATCTCCGGCACCCTGTAAGCAGTTACAAATACGGTGGTTAACCAGGACAAGGTGCTTACCCTGTGAGTAGTTACCAAAAGTGTTAAATATTATCGTAAAACAAAAAGCAGTACCACAGTAATATTATCTTTACCCCCGGCCTGATTAGCCTGGTTAATTAAATTTTCTCCCAGTCTTTCAATACTTGTTTCATTCATGATTAACTGGACAATACTCTCATCCGGTACCATGCCGGTAAGGCCATCGGAACAAAGTAACAGGAGATCCCCCTGAATGATTTCCAGGCGCTGGATAGTCGGTTCAACTTTTTCATCAATACCAATGGCGCGGGTAATTATATTCTTCCGGGGGTGGGTGGCCATTTCCTCCCTGGTTATATCTCCAAGCCGATAAAGATCAAATACCAGAGAATGATCATCAGTAAGTTGCAGCAACTCTCCGTTTCGCCACAAATAGGCCCTGCTGTCCCCCACATGCACAAGACTGACTCCGTCGTCATCAAAATAAAGAGAAACCAGGGTTGATCCTGATTTTTTTCCAGCCATCTCCTTATGAACAAGATAGTTGGCATAATGGGCCGCTCCCTGAAGCACAGGAGCTGCCAGCATTTCTTCACTGAGACCTAGAGGGGTCGTGGCCTCAGTATCAGACCTGAAACGAATAAAAGTCTGAATGCCGTCAAGGGTTATGTGACTTGCCGCTGCACCTCCTTCATATCCTCCCATACCATCAGCAACAGCAACAAGATGCAAATGAGGATTAACCACAAAATCATCCTCATTATTTTTCCTGACCTGACCCTTATCAGAAAACCCGGCATAAATAAGCTCACGATTACCCAGTTCCATCGTTCCGAGATTTTTTTTCATTTTAACTCCATGATAAGCGTTATATGTGCCCTGCCTATCAATACATTATCAGTAAGCGCTCCATGAACACCACCCTGCATGTGCTCAAACCCTGTGATATACCGATGTATTATCGCAGGACATGGAGCGCCCACATGGCAGTGTCCCTGAATCCCTTACAGCTATGGGGTTGTCGCCGCCGAGATGTACTTTATTACTCAACTTTCTGACTTGAGATAAGTATTTGAAGTCATAAACATCACCAATAAAACTCGCTCGTCATTCCGGCATGTCTTTAGCCGGAGGTAAGCGAG
>JANTFJ010000243.1 GCA_024763495.1 Desulfobulbaceae bacterium
AAAAACAAGAAATTCAGGCAGTAATTTTATATAATAAATCAGTTAATTAATCGCATAAAAACAATAAAACTCCTGTAGGAGCCCAGCCCTCTGGGCGTAAGCGCTCCAGGAACGGCAATCCTCCTCAAGTATGCCTTCTTCCGCTCCCTGTCCCTTACCCTTGTTGTCATGTCAAAAAATAAACAAATAAAATTATTATCCAAACCAATAAGAGTCCTGCACCTGATGAGTACAAGAGGGCTTTACGGCGGAGAGCGAGTGCTGGTTAATCTTGTTGGACATTCTGATCCGCACAAAGTAATTTCGCTGACAGCAATACTTTTTGATCCGGAAAAACCGGCTGATGATGTGCTTCTGGCACTGGAGGCCCAGAATTCACCATACCTGGTCATTCCCTGTGAAAAGCGTTTCGATCTCAAGGCCATGCGGTCGATAGTGAAAATAATCAGGGAATATAATATAGATATAATTCACTGCCATGAGATCAAGGGCCGGTTATATGGCCTGTTAACCGCAAAGTATTCACATTTACCGATAATTACCTCTCACCACAACTGGATTCGAAATAAATTGTCAACCACCATCTTTGAATATCTTGACGCTTTTTACATTCGTTTTTTTGATCGAATAATTCCCGTATCTTCCAGTATATGGCATATGCTGCGCAGGTATGCTATTCCTGCTGACAAAATGAGAGTCATAATTAACGGTATCGATTTAGAAGAAAAAGACCATTATAATTCAAGGAAGATTGAGCTGCGCAGGTCTCTTCATATCAACGAAAAAAATTATATAATCGGCGTGGTCGGTCGACTCAGCACGGAAAAAGGCCAGCGTTATTTTCTGGAGGCGGCCCGTTTAATCCTGCGGGAAAGGAAGGATGTTTCTTTTGTTATTGTCGGAGATGGGCATTTGCGGGAGGAACTGGAAGAATTTGCCCGCTCATTGAAGATATGTGAGCAAATTATTTTTACGGGATTTCGTCAGGACGTTGAAACATTTTATTCATTGTTCGATATATGTATTATGCCTTCTCTTATTGAAGGAACACCAATGGCCCTGCTGGAGGCTATGGCCCATGAAGTATGCGTTGTAGCCTCGGATGTGGGTGGAATCCCGGATATTATCAACAACATGAAAAACGGCATCCTGGTTCAGCCTCGTGATTCAGGGGCGATAGCCCGGGCGGTTAACCTTGTTCTTGATGATTTTAACCTGCAGGAAAAGCTGGTGAAAAACGCTGTGAAAACTATCCATGAACGATTTTCCGCCGACAGGATGGCGGCGCAATATGAAGAGGAATACCGGACATTAACGGCCGGAAAGTAATTTGTAACTATTCAGCTGCACCCCAGGGAGTCTCACTTCGTTCGTGTACCTATGAACATTTACAAGGCAGTGGTTGCAGTAGCTTTTCTCCCATTCAGCTGGGCCGGAATCAGGCAGGAGAGTGGTGAGTCAATCAGTTACGCTTCAAGAGTTGCGCTAACAATGGTTTGCAAAGAAAAATCGGCTCTACCAGATATCTTTTCCATAATCTTTGAGGCTCGACAAATAATCTATATAACCATTCAAGACCGATTCTTCCCATCCATCTTGGCGGTGTTTTTATTGTTCCTGCCAGATAATCCAGGCACGCCCCACACGGTAAAATAATATTTACTTGTAAATCATTAAAATTATCCATGATCCAACATTCCTGGCGTGGCATTCCCATGCCAACCATCAGAATGGAAGTGCTGCTGGAATTTATTAACTTAATAATTTTATTATTTTCCCGGGTAGTTTTGTTCGCGTCAAAAAAACCATGATGCCATTCTATTTCTAATAATGGGTATTTGTTTTTTAAAACCTTCAATCCTGTTGATCCGCTTTCCGGTGTCGATCCTAAATAAAATATACGTAAATTTTTTTTTATGGCCAGTTTGAAAATATCGTCACACCAGTCCAGATATGTGATCCTGTTGTCCCTGACAAGAGGATAGCCAAGCAGTCGTCCCAGGTAAACTATTGGCATGCCGTCAATATGGATATGTTTTACCTGGCTGAAAAATTTTTTAAATTTTTTATCTTTATTAAATAAATAAAGACTGTGAAGGTTGTGGTTAGCAATAATCTGCTTTTCATTTCTTTCAATAATTTCTCCCAGAAGCGCAGTCAGGCTTTCCTGGGTAAATGGGCATATTCTCGTGCCGAGAAAGGGATAACATTCCATTTTGTCGATTTTCAGGTTTCTACTAATTGAGGGTTGGGGGTGAAGGTATCAAAACCAATTGAGGCTGAACCATTTTTATCACCTGGAAATATTTTTGCGGGTAAATCTTTTCCATTAAGACGAATAACGGTTTTGAACGGATCAGGAGTTAAAAAATTTTGTCCGGCCAGTTCTCTGACATAAGGCAGCCTCGGCCCTTCGAGCGGATGATTAATGAGACCTGGTTCAATAACAATTAGATCATTTTCCAGCCGTACTGTCCAGTTTAGTAGCTGACGGATCAGCCAAAAGTCCAATAAACGGGATGTTGTCGTTACCCAGATTTTTCCCTGATGATAATAATCTGCTAACAACTCTAAAGATTTTTTATCCTGGGGGGGAAATAACGCTTCTCCTCTTGGGAATGGTTTGCCCAGGTGAGTATATAATATACAAAATCCCTGTTCATTAACAAGATTATCAAGCACAGGCTCCGTCAGGCTGAATCTCAAGGTATGACGTGAAGGTTCCCAGGTTTGATGAGCGGTCGGCCCCTTTGAAAACCGGTTAAAAGATATCAGAAAATTGTCATCCCGCATTTTGACGGGACGGGCAAGCTGGGTTATTTGTCCGGTTGATCTGCAATAAGCGGATCTGCCTATGGCCAGCTTAACCCAGTTTTTAACCGAATTTCGCAGAATTCGATTTAATTTTTTAAAAATAAAATGATTGTCGGGGAGTGATAACGGCCAGCCGACTATTTCCGAATCCCAGTAATATTTAATGCCAAGCTTCTGAATAAACGGCATGGTATAATATTCAGAAGCAGGATTGTCTCCTTGATACTGCGAGCACAAACGGGCAGAAAGATTCTGCCGGTTGTTTGGCGAACCATGGTTAATCCATACCGGGATCCGCAGGTTTTTTTTGTTGAATTCAGATGTTAAGTTCTCAGCAATTTTTTGTAAAAAAACAGGATCAGGTGGTGCGGCATTAAAATCCCCCCAGGCATGGAGGGAGTCGATCAGCCCGTCGCGGATGGCCTGGTTTATGAATTCCGCCTCTTCTGGACGCGGACTTCCATCACGATTAAAATAGGCCAAATGAGCCTGATCCTCACTGACAGCAAAAAAAGAATCAGCTACCGGCAAACCCAGGCCATAATGGGAAGAGTTAAGGAAACGATGTATTTTGACAAATCCATCCAGATCACAGTCATCAATATCGGAGCAGATGGCTAACCCGGCTTTAAAAGGGAAAGGAAAAGATCGTAGCCTTATTTTTGTCTGGAGGTATGCTTTTTTATTCATCGGCCTTCAATGAAAATACATTTCATTTCGGGAAAAATACCAGTTGTTACTATCTTTAAGGAAGTCAGTATCAAGTTTTTTGTCAGCATAATGAGTTTTATGGATGTATATGCCTTCCCATTTTTTCCCTCTCTGGGAAAAATCAAAATCCTTAAAAAATTTATAGGTATGCATATCTTTGGTTATCCAGGTGATGATGGTGTGAACATCCTGTTTTTGCAGGTAGTCTATTGTTTTTTGCAACAGGAATTTTATAAGAGCAGCGGCAGTGTTCCTTGGCGCCATAAATTCATAAATATTTCCTATTTTACTGTTATTCTTAAAGGTTGTGCCAATTACCGAGTAACCAAGTATAGTTGAATTTTTTTTGTCTTTTAAGCAAATAATTCGACCATTAACAAAAGGTGTATCCAGATACCGCCATTTAAGAAAAGCAGAGTTTCGTACCCCGATAATCGGGTAATCATTTTTAATGTTTTCCCAAAAGGCATCGAATCGCTCATCACAGTAATCAAGTATCTCAATTTTCGAATCAACAGGTTTCCGGGTAAATCTTAAATGTTTCAACTTAAGGATAAAATTGAACAAAAAAGTCATGATCCCGGCAAATAGCGGATTATAATTTTTTTGGGTCACTATTTCGGCAACATTACAATAGCGAACATGGAATGGCCGATCTGCGACCTTAAAATTTTCAGGATCAAGCTTAACTATTTCGATAGCGTTTTCATTAGGAAATCCCACAATAAATAATACCTTATTTTGAAAAAGATATTCCTTGAAAATTCTGCTGAACCAGAGATAGAGATGAATAGATCTATGTTCCGGTCGGAGAAAATTATCCTCTTCTCCAGCACCAAGAATTATTTCTCCTTTAATGTGGTATTGCTGTAAAATACACCCCTTGAACCCGATAAAAATATCATCTTTGTATAATACCTGGGACAAAACAGTTTTTGTCGGATTATTAAAATATTTCCACCTGACATATTCCGCTGAATATTCCTTGTTAAATATCTCCTTAATATATTTACAAAAGTTGGCTATGTCCTTTTCCTGAAACAACTCGATTCGATAAGAATTCTGTTGAGAAACTATATGGCCTTTTTGCTGCGTCATGGTAACTACTCATGGGGTAAGCGTCCTAACTTCGCTAACCCCTGTAATTGTAACTGGTTACAGGGTGCAGGTAAACGACCAGAGGGAGACTCCGATAGATTTTCGTGATCAGGTCGGCGCAGCGTATTAGTCATACGTAAGCCGGACTGATCGCGGAGGTAAGCACCCTTAAAAACAGGGCATAAACTTCGA
>JANTFJ010000244.1 GCA_024763495.1 Desulfobulbaceae bacterium
GCGAGGGCATGGCTCCTGTGTAGGTCATGGTGCGAGCGGAGCGAGTTCCATGACATTTATGTCTGGCCCCACAGTGATCCGCAGGAAAGGAAAGTTTTGGATTTCTCATTTTTTTGTATTGCACCCACAGCGAATCGGTGTCATACAGTTCGGTTTTTTTCACGGTTATGAGTTTGTAACCGTTCATCAGGGGCTACTTGTTTACTTATAACTCCAGTCTGTAAGCGTTCTCCAGTGCCTTAGATTCGGAGTCGGAGTTTATGCCCTAAGGGTGCTTACCTGTTCATTCGGAGTCTGGTTCCTCGCTTACCTATGCCTGCGCAGCATACTGGTGCTGTTCAAGCAGGCTCAAATGGGCAAAGATGAGATGCTGGTAAATGCTTACATGAATTTTAAGGTGTGAGCAGTTACGATTAAACAATATCTCCCATTAACTCGTGCCGGGCAGCTCCAACCAGATAAAGGGAGCCGGCCACGCAGATCAAATCATCCGGGCCTGCCAGTTGCTCAGCCTTTTGCAAAGCAGCAGAGACCGATTGTGCCCCCATTGCCCTGGTTCGATATTTATCCCCCAGCAGGGCAAGAAGTTTTTCAGGTGTAGCTGACCGCTCTTCTTCCGGTCTGCAAAAAATTAAGTAGTCGCAGGCAGGAGCAATTATCGGTAAAGTGTTTTCCATATCTTTGTCAGCCATGCTGCCCCAGACCATAATCAGCCGCTGATAGCTGAAATCGGCCATAAGAGCCTTTTGCAGGCATTTTACTCCTGCCGGGTTATGAGCGCCATCAAGCAGATATTGTCTACAGTTTGTGGCGCTGTCGGCTGCTTCAGTAATCTGGCATCGCTGGTCTGAGAGGCGAAAATATTCCAGTCGTCCGGGCCAGAAAACTCTTGCCAGCCCCTGGGTTATTTCATTATCAGAAGAGGAAAACCCTTTATCTTCCAGTAATTCCTGAACAGCCAGGGCCAGAGCAGTATTATCCAACTGATGTTCACCCTTGAGCAACAGGGACAGGTTTATTGATTTCCGCTTAATACCCGAATAAATAACGTCCTGATTATTTGGCTTTATCATAAAATCCCGGCCCAGCAGATACAATGGCGCATTTTTTTTCAGGCAGGTTTTTTGCACAACATTAAATGAGGCATCCGGAGCAACTCCGGAAACCAGCGGAACACCAGGTTTTATAATCCCGGCTTTTTCCCCGGCCACCAGGGCCAGAGTATTGCCGAGATATGCCTCGTGATCCATTGAAACATTGGTAATTACGGTAACAAGGGGAGATATGACGTTGGTGGCGTCAAGACGACCACCAAGCCCGGTTTCCATGATGGCCAGATCGACATTTTCAGCCGCAAACCAGAGAAGGGCAAGGGCCGTGGTAAATTCAAAATAGGTAATCTGTCCCTTGCCGAGAATATCCCTTATTCTCGAAGCGTGGACAGCAAATTCTTCTTTACTTATATAGCGGTCATTTATCCGGAAACGTTCACGCACACTGCTGAGATGGGGCGAAGTGTATAGTCCGATTTTATATCCGGATTGAGCTAATACGGTTAAGAGGGTCACCGATACGGAACCTTTTCCATTGGTTCCAGCCACATGGACAAAGGGAATATCCCGTTCCGGTCGGTCAAGGCGGGCAAGAAAAGCGGTCATGCTGTCCAGGCCGAGTTTTATTTTAAAAAACTGGAGATTATCCAGATAAGACCAGGCTTGTTGGTAATTCATCAGTCGATAATTTTCAGCTTAGCATAATCAAGATGTAATGTTTTTAAACCGTGGCCGCTAAATTCTACATCAACGGATCGCGGTCCCGCAATCGCTATTACAGTTCCTTTACCGAAAAAACCATGCTTGACAACAGTACCGGGAGGAAATAGAGAAATTGACACTTTCTGTTTGGCAGACCGGGGAGAAGGTTTAAAAGATGTAAAGCTGCCTGGGTGGTTCAGCAGATCCCGGGATAGATGCTCAAGGAACTGAGACATGGTAGCGGGAATAAGCTGCCGTTCTTTATTTAAAATTTCACGAGGATAGACAAAGTAGAGATTTTTTCTGGCCCTGGTGGAAGCCACATAAAGAAGACGTCTTTCTTCCTCGATCTCGTCTGTCCAACGGGCATAGCTGGCTGGGAACTTCCCCTGGGCCAGATTTATAACAAAAATTGTATCCCATTCCAGACCCTTGGCAGAATGAATGGTAGACAGTACCAGTTTAGTCTCATTTTTTGATCCAGTGGTTTGGGCTTCAGGCGGGTCAAGGCTGCTGTCGTCCAAAAAATTCTGGAGGTCGTCATAACTTTTTAAGATATCTTTAAGCTGTTCAAGATCATTGGTGCGGCCAGGATAATCATCATGGTATATCCGTTCAAAAATTGGCTGGTAATAATTCATAACTAACTCATAAACTTCAAGCGGGTTGGTTAAGTTAAATAATTTTTCCAGCAGTTCAACCAGTTTGATGAAATTATTCTTCCAGCCTTTGGCCGCAGGATATTTTTTAAGAGTACTCAGCGGGTCATCACTTGTCTTTATTCGGGTTAGAATTTTCTGGGCGGTTTTAGGGCCTACTTTGTCGAGCTGCAGTAGAACCCGGTTCCAGGAAAGATTATCCTGGGGATTACAGGAAATCCGCATAAAAGAAAGGACATCTTTCATGTGGGCGGATTCCGTCAGCTTCTGTCCACCCCTTTTTTCAAAAGAGAGATGATGATTGGTCAGTTCAAGTTCCAGTTTGTAGGAATGAAAACTGGAGCGGAAAAGAACGGCAATTTTATTAATGTCTCCGCCTTTACGCTTTAAATCAAGGATTTGGCCAGTTACATACCTGGCCTGCTGATCTTCGTTCTGTGCGGCGTAAAGTATGGGTTTCGGGCCCTTGTCTATTCGGCTGAAAAGTTTCTTGGTAAATCTTTCCTCAGCCTGACTTATTATTTCATTGGTGACATTTAAGATGGACTGGCTGCTTCGGTAGTTTTCTTCCAGTTTGACTATTTTGGTCTGGGGAAAAAGCTCAGGGAAATCCATAATATTTCTGAAATTCGCTCCCCGAAAACTGTAAATTGACTGGGCATCATCACCAACCACCATAACATTGTTATGGTTATCGGCCAGCAGAGTGACAATCTCGGCCTGGATCAGGTTCGTATCTTGATATTCATCAACCATTATGTGAGAATAAAGGTTGGAAATGGATTTTCTGATATCCGGAAATTCACTTAAAAGTTTTTTAAGATTAACCAGCAGATCATCATAGTCCATCAGGCCATGATCAAATTTGAATTGCTGGTAATGATCACGGATAAGCAATATATCTTTTTCATGGTCAAGCAGATGGGCATAGCGGTTTTCCATAAGTTCGTTTATGGATACAGATTTGTTCACCGCACCGCTGATAATATTCATTACCACCCGTTTAGAAGGAAATTTTTTTCCTTCACCGCCCAGGTCAAGCGAAGATTTAAGTAAATTGATGATGCCTTCAGAGTCACTGCGGTCAAGAATGGTAAAATTAGCAGAGTAGCCAAGATGATAGCCGTAATGACGCAGAAGGTTGCTGGCCACGGAATGAAAGGTGCCGCCATTAACCCGGCAGCAGGTCTCTTTCATTAAAAAAGCGGCACGATGGAGCATTTCCTGTGCTGCCTTGCGGGTAAAGGTCAGCAGAAGAATTTTTTCCGGAGCAATTTTTTGATCAACCAGGTGGGCCAGACGGTAAATAAGGGTTCGAGTTTTACCGCTGCCTGCTCCGGCAATGACCAGGACAGGGCCGTCCATAGTGGTTACTGCCTCATGCTGAGCTGGATTCAGGTCAGCGTAAATATCAGGATCGAACCGGTTATCAGTGGTCTCGTTAGATTCTTTTTGCGATAAGGACTTCTCGGGGGGGAATAGTGAATTTTGCATGAAAAGTAATGTACCACACCAGCACCATGATCGCAACAACCACAATTTGTGGCCTCAATAAAGGAGTTCGGCTTCTTTTTGTTTGACTCCAGATGGTAATTTTTGTTAAATTAATTAAAAAGCAAACAATATTAACAATATAGCCAAATAATAATTTAAGGTTTGTTGTCACTGTTCAGCTATGGGCAAAAAGTAAGCGCTTCATGAACACCACAGCGAAGTGATGACGCTACCCCATGAGTAGTTACAAGCACCCTTAAAAAACAGGGCATAAACTCCGACTCCGTGAGGTGCTGGTAAACGCTTACAGGGTGGAGTTTAACGTAAAAAAGCTGCCCTGGTGAACGATTATATATATCCAGTAAAATTCATAAGCCCGACAATCCCGGGCTGTAACATTTTTTAGAGGTTTGCATGAGCAAAATAAAAGAAATTTTTACCCCGGATGTTCTGAAAAAACTTTTTCCCCGGCAAAGGGCGGATGATTTTTTTGAGGCCCTTTTTGGCGATGCGGCGGATGGCGCCTATGATATAGAACTTCAATACCTTGGTGATGACCTGCCTGCTAAAAAAATATATTTTGAATTACATCTTCTTGAACGACCCAGAAAATGTCTGGCCTGTAACCTTACCTATGGTCTTCCCGAGGTTTTTTCCCGCCATCCGATAATAAATATTAACGGTCTGGTGAAAGATATTGATGAACTGCTGGGCGATCTGGTTGTAACCAAGAGTTGGTCTTTGGGACAAACCAGGCAGGATTCAAATGAATTGCATATAATTCCTCTGGTTGTTGAGTTGGAGTAGATAATAACAGGTAAGAGGTAAGCGCTCCATGAACACCACCCTGCACCCGTTTAAACGCCGCGATATACCTGAT
>JANTFJ010000245.1 GCA_024763495.1 Desulfobulbaceae bacterium
GGCGTAGCAGGGCTACGTTGAGGATTGCATAATTGCAGATCGCTTTTCTAAATGTTCAGATTGCGCCTTAGAATGCGAAGTTATTTTTGAGTGAGCCATAAGTTCCCAGGTACGGATTCAGACAATGACAGTAAACGATAAAACAAATAAAAATTCCGGAGACGACCCTGTACCGGTTAAATCTGCCCGGCAGAAAAAGCTGGCAGTTGTAGTAATTTTACTTTTACTGACAGCAGGCTTTTTCCTTTCCTGGCTGTTAATTAAGACCGGCCCCAGGGCGACCAGAAAAACACCTGAAAAAATAAAAACCACGGTTAAAATTATTCAGGTTTATCCGGTAAATCATAATGTTAAAGTCAGCGGCCTGGGCAGGCTGGTTCCAGCTCTTGAAATCAATATCCAGTCCAGGGTAAGCGGAGAGATAATTTATCTTAACCCTGATTTTATCCCCGGCGGCATCATCGATAAAGGTGAAGTGCTGGTTAAGCTTGATGATATAGATTATCGGCTTAAACTCGAACAGAAACAGAATACCCTGGCCCAGCGTCAGGCTGATCTGCGCCTTGAAGAAGGGAATCAGACAGTGGCCCGCCAGGAATGGGAGATGATTAACCAGGTTACCGCGATAGACCAGTCCAGCGAAGACCTTGCCCTGCGAAAACCCCAGCTTGCCAAGGCCCGGGCCAACTTGAAATACAGCCGGGCTGAGTTGAAAAAAGCGCGAATTGATCTGGAGAGAACTGTTATCAGGGCACCTTTTGCCGGCGTAATCAGAAAGAAAAATATTGACCTGGGTTCCCAGGTCACAAGTCAGTCCTCAATCGGGGTCTTGACAGGCACTGAGGTTTTCTGGGCGCAAATCCCTCTTGCCGTGGAAAAACTTGACTGGTTTGAGCTCCCGGCCCATGGCCGCAAGGGGGCTGCGGCAAAAATTTATTACCACGACAATTTCCGGCAGGGCAGAGTTATAAAATTACAGGCGGAACTCGATACTGACGGTTTAATGGCTGAGGTTTTAATTGAAGTTAATGATCCCCTGGGACTCAACAGCAAGAAAAAGCCGCTCCTGCTGGGCTCCTTTGTCCGAGCTGAAATAGAAGGAATAACACTTGAAAATGTCTATTGTATTCCCCGGTCGGCCCTGCAGGAAAATGAACAGTTGTTTATTATTACTCCAGACAACACCCTGCATATCCAGCCCGTTAAGGTGGTGTGGAAAGATCGCGCTAATGTCTATGTAAACAAAGGACTGAGCAAGGGCAGCAGGGTTATTTTTTCCAACCTTCCTTCACCCATAGAAGGAATGCCGCTGAAAATATTTACGCCCCAGCCCCTGGGCAAAAAGCCTGCCGCGGATAACTGATGAATACGGCAAAAAAAACAGCAAAGGGGCCAATCGCCTGGATGGCGGGCAATTCCGTTGCCGCCAATCTTTTAATGTGTTTTCTCCTGGCAGGTGGTTTTTTCTGGGGAACCCGGATCAAGCAGGAAATTTTCCCTGATTTTATCCTCGATCAGGTTGTGGTTTCGGTAGCCTACCCTGGTGCCAGTCCGGAAGAAATTGAGGAGGGGATAATTCTTCCCATCGAAGAAGCCATCCAGGGAGTTGACGGCATTGAAGATGTATCGGCAGTAGCCCGGGAAGGCAGCGGTACGGTAACGGTTGAGGCCTTAAACGGCTCTGACCTGCAGCAGCTTGCTATTGACATAAAAAATGAAATTGATCGGATAACCTCCTTTCCCGAGGAGGCTGAAAAGCCTCAGGTAACCATTCCTACCCGAAAAAGGCAGGTAATTACCCTGGTTATTTATGGAGATCAAAAACGTGCTGTATTGCGGGACATAACTGAAATGATCCGCGATCAGCTTCTCCAGGACAAGGGAATAACCCAGCTGGAACTGCTGGGAGAACGACCCCTGGAGATGGATATAGAAGTTTCAAATGAGGCTTTGCGGGCCTACAACCTGACACTTGCCGGCATTGCCGGAAAGATAAGAAATTCAGCCCTTGACCTGCCCGGCGGCAGCATGAAAACCAGGGGAGGCGAAATTCTTATCAGGATGAAGGAAAGAAAAGATTACAGGCAGGAATTCGCCCATATTCCCATTATCACTGATGCCGGAGGCGTAACCGTTACCCTGGAAGATATTGCGGAAATAACTGATGGTTTTGAAGACACCGACCAGTTCTTGAGCTATAACGGCAAACCAGCTCTTGGAATCGAAATTTTCCGGGTGGGCATGCAGACGCCTATCAGTGTGGTTGACGCGGTTAACCGCCATCTGAAACTGCTGAAACAGACCCTGCCGGACGGCATTTATGTGGATACGGTTAATGACAAATCCCAGATTTTCCGGGAACGGATAAATCTGCTGATCAGGAACGGCTATCTCGGCCTTGTCCTGGTTTTCTGCCTTCTGGGTCTCTTCCTTGAAACCCGCCTGGCCTTCTGGGTCACCATGGGAATTCCAATTTCCTTCCTGGGCTCAATGCTGCTGATTCCCATGTTCGGGGTCAGCATCAACATGGTATCACTTTTCGCCTTTATTATTTCCCTGGGTATTGTGGTGGATGATACTATAGTCATTGGTGAAAATATTTACCGTTACAAGCAGCAGGGCCTTGATTCTTTCAGCGCTGCGGTAAAGGGGGTTAAAGAAGTGACCATGCCGGTTGTCTTTTCAGTGGTCACGAACATCGTCACTTTCCTGCCCCTCTATTTTGTTCCCGGTATTATGGGGAAATTTTTTCGGGCCATTCCAGTTGTCGTGGGGTCGGTATTTTTCATTTCCCTGGTTGAAGCTCTTTTTGTCCTGCCCGCCCACCTGGGCCATCAACAGCCGACAAAAAACTTTATTATTCTTTTTATTACTCATTATCAAAAAAAATTTTCCGGCGGATTTACGTCCTTTGTCAAAAACGTCTACGGCCCCCTGCTCCGCACATCACTGCGATTCAGGTATGTCAGTATAACCACAGGTATTATTATTCTCATGCTTACCATAGCCTTTGTCAAAAGCGGCAGAATGGGAATAACCATGTTTCCTACGGTTGAATCAGATCTTTCCTATGGCACTGCCACCCTGCCGGTAGGAGTGCCGGTTGCCGACACCATCGCGGTTAACAGACAGATGCTGGCTGCTGCCGACCGGGTACTGGCCCTGGCAGGCAGGGAAAACCAACTGAAGGGTATCCTGTCATATATTAACCGTAATAAAACCTGGACCCAGGTACATATGCTGCCACCCGGGGAAAGACAAATGAATACTGCCGAATTTACCAGAAAATGGCGGCAGGAAACCGGCGAAATACCCGGCCTGGAAAGCATGAAATTTATAGATGATTATGGAGGCCCCAGTTCCGGGCCGGCGATTACGATAGAACTGCAGCATCGCGATATTGACATCCTTGATCAGGCCA
Source organism: Desulfobulbaceae bacterium (assembly GCA_024763495.1). Lineage (GTDB taxonomy): Bacteria > Desulfobacterota > Desulfobulbia > Desulfobulbales > SURF-16 > JANTFJ01. The sequence continues at coordinate 3,422 of JANTFJ010000245.1, forward strand.
GCACGGAACTGGCGGCTGCCCTGCGTTTTTTCCCTAATGTCACAGATATTGACGATGGCTTTACTCCGGGCAAGGATCAGTATGATTTTCGCCTGACTCCTGAAGGTTATCAACTGGGTTTAAGCCCCCTGGAAACAGCCAGGCAGATCAGGCACGGTTATTATGGTTTTGAAGTCCTGACCCAGTTTCGGGGCCGCAACGAAATGACCATTATGGTCAGGAATCCCCGGCAGGAGAGAGAGGAGGAGTATTACCTGGAAGAGATGCTGGTCACCACTCCCAAGGGTGTTAAGGTTCCCCTGGGGGATGTAGTGAAAATCAGGCGGGGCAAGGCATATACCAGTATTAATCGCCGCGGGGGCAGGCGGGTTGTTACGGTCACCTGTGATGTTATTCCTAAAAATCAGGCGAAAATGGTATTAAATGTCATCAAGAAGGACACACTGCCCGGCTTAAAACAAAAATATCATGGATTAAATTACAGCTTTGAAGGCAAACAGGCGGATATGAAAGACAGTATGCAGGCCCTGGGACGAGGCATGATTATGGCCATGATGATAATTTATATTCTCCTGGCCATTCCCTTCCGAAGTTATATCCAGCCGGCAATAATCATGATCAGTATCCCCTTTGGTATTGTCGGGGCAATTATCGGCCATTTAATTATGGGCTACAGCCTGAGCCTGCTCAGCATGTTCGGAATTGTCGCCCTGTCAGGAGTAGTGGTAAATGATTCCCTGGTCCTGATTGATTCGGCAAACCTCAGGGTGCGTCAGGGCAGCAACTATTTCCAGGCCGTCACCAGTGCCGGAATTCAGCGTTTCCGTCCCATTATATTGACGACGCTGACTACTTTTTTCGGGCTGTTGCCGATGATATTTGAAAGTTCACGCCAAGCCCGTTTTTTGATTCCCATGGCTATCTCGCTGGGATTCGGCATTCTTTTTTCCACCTTGATTACCCTGGTTATGGTGCCGTCGCTTTATGTGATTGCCGAAGATGTAAAGAATTTTTTCAGATAATCAGTAAATGTTCGGCTGGCACCCCACCTTCGTCCGTTTCGGCGTGATTCACATAGTATACTATAGTGAACACGCCGAAACGAACAAATCTGAGGCACTATCCGAACATTTAAAGGGGTAGAGAAGGGTAGCTTTTACCCAACCCGAATATTTACGATAATCAATCCATTTTGTAACTATTCAGCTGTACCTCAGCGGAAATATGCGATGCCCTGTGAGCAGTTACCCCATTTTTTAATTTATTTTTCGATAGCGATCAATAAACCACACCTTGACTTTTGAGAAGGCACGGCCTGTAAGCGTTTCAGGGATGCCGCCATGTGCCCGTTTCAACGCTC
>JANTFJ010000246.1 GCA_024763495.1 Desulfobulbaceae bacterium
TATCGCGAGCGTTGAAACGGGCACATGGCGGCATCCCTGAAACGCTTACAGGCCGTGCCTTCCCAAAAGTCAAGGTGTGGTTTATTGATCGCTATCCAGAAAAGTGATATGCAATTATGCAATCCTCAACGTAGCCCTGCTACGCCTGCGGTCGCATGCAATTAGATCACTTCTCTAAATGTCCAGATTACACCTTATCTCTACAAATTTATTTTTGAGTGAGCCCTAAGTACAATTATATGGTTGTCATTTTGAATGTCCTGTTAAAAAAAATTTATATTTTTTATTGGGATGGCTTTCGCTCCATGGTTGTCGGTCGTAAACTATGGCTGATAATTTTTATTAAACTTTTTGTTATGTTCGCGGTATTAAAAATTTTCTTTTTTCCAAACTATCTTGATCAGCATTTCAGTACTGATCAACAGAAGGCTGAGCATGTGCTGTCCACCTTGACCGGGGCAGCAATCCTGGACAAATAACCACGGCAGTACTCAAAACAGACAAAAGGAGGCAGATTTTGATTGAAGGCATTGATCTAAGTCAGGTAAACTGGGCCAGAGCGCAGTTTGCGCTTACGGCAATGTACCACTGGATATTTGTACCCCTGACCCTGGGGCTTTCATTTTTATGCGCCTTTTTTGAAACATTTTATGTTAAAACCGGCAAGGAAGAGTGGAAAAAATTAACCAGGTTCTGGATGGCACTCTTTGCCGTAAACTTTGCTATCGGCGTAGCAACCGGTCTGATTCTGGAATTTGAATTCGGCACCAACTGGTCAAATTATTCATGGATGGTTGGAGATATCTTTGGCGCTCCCCTGGCAATTGAAGGAATTCTCGCCTTTTTCCTGGAGGCTACTTTTTTTGCCGTTATGTTTTTTGGCTGGGATCGGGTATCGAGGGGATTTCACCTTTTTTCCACCTGGATGGTAGCAATTGGTTCCAACCTGTCTGCCCTGTGGATTCTGGTGGCTAACGGCTGGATGCAACATCCGGTGGGGATGGCCTTTAATCCGGACACAGCTCGTTTTGAAATGAAGAATTTTTTTGATGTTATTCTCTCTCCTGTGGCAATCAGTAAATTTTGTCACAGCACATCATCAGGATTTCTCCTCGCTTCTCTGTTCGTTATCAGTATTTCTTCCTGGTTCCTCTTAAAAAACCGACATCAGGAGATGGCCAAACGAAGTATTATAGTAGCCTCGGTTTTTGGCCTTGTTTCTTCCGGGTTTGTCGGCTTGACGGGCGACGAGGCTGCCTATACCTGTGCCAGGGTACAACCAATGAAACTTGCCGCCTTTGAAGGGCTGTACAACGGCGAAGATTCCGCCGGTCTCGTGGCCATGGGGCTCTTGAATTCCACCAAGGAAGCCGGGGATGGCCAGCAACCTTTTATCGTTGAAATGAAAATTCCGGGCATGCTCTCCCTGCTGGCCAATCGACAGCCCGGGTCGTTTGTTCCGGGAATAGAGGATATTCTCTATGGTAACGAAGAACATGGGATCATGGGTATTGATAAAAAAATCAGCAAGGGCAGGATTGCCATAGAACAGCTGGCCCTCTATAAAAAGGCTAAAGATAACGGCAATAAACTCGGGGCGCAAACCGCCATGGACGGATTTCGAGAAAATGAGCAGTACCTGGGCTTTGGCTATCTGAAGGAGGCGAAAGAGGCTGTGCCGCCGGTTCCCCTGACTTTTTACAGTTTTCATCTGATGGTGGCCTTAGGTTCTCTCTTTCCTTTGATTTTTCTGCTTTTTCTTGTTTTGACTGCCAGAAATTTGATCGAGAGCCAGAGATGGCTGCTTGGTATCGGACTGGTATCTTTCCTGCTGGGTGAGATTGCGGGACAGGCAGGCTGGGTTGTGGCCGAAGTCGGTCGCCAGCCCTGGACGATCCAAAACATGCTGCCGGTGACAGTAGCCCGGACGAATTTGACCGTAGGGGCGGTACAGACCACCTTCCTCATGTTTCTTGTCCTCTTTACCGTGCTTCTCATTGCTGAAGTACGCATAATGTTGAGTCAAATTTCCAAAGGACCGGAGGAGGTATAACATGTTTGCAACATTAGAATATTCCCAGTTTCAGTCACTTTGGTGGCTCATCTGCTCCATTGTCGGCTCCCTGTTTCTCTTCTTGACCTTTGTGCAGGGGGGGCAGACCCTGCTCTATTCCGTGGCTCGAAATGAGGTTGAAAAATCACTTATAATCAATTCGATCGGTCGTAAATGGGAGTTAACCTATACCACCCTGGTACTGTTCGGCGGGGCACTTTTTGCCTCGTTTCCACTTTTTTACGCCACCAGCTTCGGCGGGGCCTACTGGGTATGGATGCTTATTCTTTTTTGTTTTATCATCCAGGCCGTTAGTTATGAATACCGTAAAAAAACCGGTAATTTCCTGGGGGCCAGAACCTATGAATTTTTTCTCTTTATCAATGGCAGTGTCAGCCTGCTCTTGATTGGCACGGCTGTCGCAACCTTTTATTCAGGCTCTAATTTTTCATTAAATGAGTATAATCAGGTAACCTGGCAGAACCCCCTGCGCGGGGTTGAGGCTGCTTTCAGTCCCTTTAATCTTTCCCTGGGATGTTTTCTGGTGTTCATGGCCAGGGTATTGGGCGCTATGTACCTGACCAATAACATCGATTATCCTGAACTTAACGCCCGAACAGCCAAGGCTGCCCTGACAAATTTTATCATATCGCTGCCGTTTCTGCTTTATTTCCTGGTCAGCCTTTTAGTGATGGATGGTTTTGCTGTTGATCCGGTTACAGGAACAGTTTTTATGGAAGCAAACAAATATCTGCATAACCTGCTGGCCTTGCCACGGGTGATGTTCATGTTATTGAGTGGCCTTTCCCTGGTTATTTTTGCTGTCTTTATGACCAGTTTCAGGCAAAGCAAAAAAGGAATTTGGTTCGGCGGCCTGGGTACCATCCTGGTGGGCTTGACTGTTTTCCTGCTGCCAGCCTTAAATAATACCGCGTTTTATCCTTCAAAATATGACCTGCAGAGCAGTTTGACTATTCACAATGCCTCAAGCAGTCTTTATACCCTGACGGCAATGACCTATGTTGCCTTGCTTATTCCCGTGGTGCTGGCCTATGTTGCTTATGTCTGGCATGCCATGGATTCAAAAAAATTGACTGTTGCCGAAATAACCGGCGAAGAAGCGGAAGAACTTTATTGACAGGAGAATATGATGATTTATCTATTACTTGGCGGCTGGGCAGGAATGTTGATTGTGTCTCTGCTGGGGGCTGAGATCGTTCTTAAAAAAACCGGCAGACTGTAGACCGAGTGCAATACAAAAAAGTGAGTAACTATTCAGCTGCACTTCATCTGCACGCGATAAGTCGGACAACCTCCTAGCTTTGGGAATTGCTGATATGGGGGTGTCGATGCCCGGCTGTACTTTGTTGAGCGCTGTCATAGATTGCTATTGAACCGGCCTGGTCAACCAACCGGCCGTCCAGCCTTCCCGGCCATTCGGGGCTTTTATCCGTATCCATTTGTTTTGATGTTCCATAACTGTGAGTCGTGTACCATGACCAACTGTAAAAAGGAGAGAAAAGGTTGATCCGGGGCCGCTGCGGATGTTGAGGGAGTTAACATTGACAATTACTGTTTCTCCGTTGCCTCCGGCGGCTCCGCCGCCAGGCGAGGAATAAGAGGACTCCGGCTGGTGATGCGTCTGCCCGTAATGATAGTATTTTTTCGGGGTTTTTGTGGCAATGAAGTTTACCGCTTCTTTGATACATATCCTCATTGCTTTTTCGATAGGAGTATTTTTCCAGCCTGACAAACCTCCCACCAGTGTACCGGCGCTGCCATAGCCGCCAAGCAGACCGCCGAGATTAACGTCTGTTGCTTCTCCTTCCACACTGGTAGCCGCTAAAATCCGGGATGTGCGTGAATCGATAATTCGTAAATCAATGGCCATATGGGATCGTTTGAAACCACCCAGAACCGCGCCAAAGATATCGCTTACGCTACCACTCAGGTTACCGCCTCCTCCAGAAGAATCAGCCTGAAATTCCGTTACCGCGGCGACTACCAGAAGTTCAGCTCCTTCAATTTCGCCAATAGCTGCCGCAGTATCACTGCGAATCCGGCCGGAAGCTCCCAGATCCTGCTCTGAGAGAACATCGTTTAAGGCCTGACGTTCAAGGACGATGAAGCGGTTGGTGTTAAACAATGCTGTGGTTAACTGGTCTGCCATACCATCGCCTATGCCGGTTGTCCACCAGCCGCCGCCGGCCTTGTTTTTAAAGCGCGATACTGCGATTCTGGCCTTTGGACCGTTATAATACTCAGCTTGAGCCTGGTCAATGCCGGGGCTGTCCTGTCCGGAGGTTACCCTGGCGGTAGTACCGCTGGTTACGCATGCTGTAAGACAAAATAACAACAGTAACAGAGAAGTGAAATAACGGGCGATTTTTAAAGAAATCATAGGTAATACCTGCTGAGGTTAAATGATAATTGGACGAAAAAGAATTTTATTATAAAAATTTTAACAGGAACTATTTTTTCCGTAAAGCAGTTTTTGAGAAATCATTGATAATGGTAACTGCTCACAGGGCACCGCATATTTCCGCCATCAGCCCAGTTTACGTATGACTATGGCGGCACCGGTCTGATGACAAAAATCTACGGCACCATGTAACCAGTTACTCAACTTTCGGACTTATTATTTTACTTATAAATTCGACTTGTTATGGCAAAAAATTAATAGGCGATTCGTCATTCCGGCATGTTTTTAGC
>JANTFJ010000247.1 GCA_024763495.1 Desulfobulbaceae bacterium
CGCGAGCGTTGAAACGGGCACATGGCGGCATCCCTGAAACGCTTACAGGCCGTGCCTTCTCAAAAGTCAAGGTGTGGTTTATTGATCGCTATCTGAAATAGTATTGCAATATTTTTCAGCAATCGGGCAGTTAATAACTTGCCTGGTTACTTCCCCATGATTACTTGTAACTACAGTCTTAATTTCTTTTCCAGTTTATCTGGGCCAGGAGGTTGTCCGAGAATAGGCATTTTTTCTCAAATCAGGTAAGCGCCAGACTCCGAGACATTTGTCAAAAATAAGCACAGCCATATAGTTGATATCTAGGAGTCTCGCCAGCTCGCTTTCCGGAGCATTATTTTTGACAAATAACACAGAGCTGGGCAGGTAAGCGAGGTACGAGACTCCGCAGAAAGGGCATTCTCGGACAGCCTCCTTGGTGGTTAGTGAATATCAGGTGCCTACCCCCGTGAGTAGTTACAAAATTTTAACAGGAAATAAAAATCATGAATTCATACTTTGCCCCGGCTGAAAGAGCAAACGAGAAAGAGCTTGTCGCAAAAATAGAATTTGTGAGCAATCATCCCGTAATATCAGGATTACTGCATTTAACCGGAGGCATGCTGGCCGTTCTGGACGAACATCGGCAGATTATCGCGCTTAATGATTCACTTATAAAAAAACTGGGGATTAACGACTCTGCAAAAGCACTGGGGTTAAGACCGGGCGAGGCACTGCAATGCGTCCATGCCCATGATGAAATTGGAGGATGCGGCACCTCAAAATTCTGTTCTTCATGCGGAGCAGCTATTGCAATAGTTACCAGTCTCAAACAGGATGAACCTGTTGAAAAAATCTGCGCCCTGTCGGCCAGGAAAGATAATACGGACATTGATATTGCACTGCGGGTCAAAGCTCATCCGGTTTTTATAGATGAAAAAAGATTTCTTTTATTATTTCTTCAGGACATTACCAGAGAGCAGCAGCGAGCCGCGCTGGAAAGAACATTTTTCCATGACATTAATAACATGTTGACCATGCTGGCAGGGGCAAGTGAATTACTTGTTGAAACCACCCCCTCGGAACTTGCCGAAAATATCCACCAGGCATCTTTACGTCTTATTAAAGAAATTGCTATCCAGCGCTGTCTTGTTCAAAATGAGGCCTGTCGTTATCGACCTGCCCGGCACGAAATTACTGTAAAAGAGATATTTACTGAACTTAAATCATTTTTTGCCCACCATCCGGCTGCGGCTAATAAAAAAATTGAATTTCAGGAAAATTATCCGGATATTTCAGTCAACACTGATATGTCGTTATTATCACGCGTACTCTGTAACATTATTATAAATGCCCTGGAAGCCACCGACGAAAATGGCGTTGTAAAAATCTGGCTTGAACATCAAGACAATTGGATATCTTTTTATGTCTGGAATGCCCGGGAAATATCTCAAAAAATAGCCAGAAGAATTTTTCAGCGCAATTTCAGCACAAAAGAACAGGCCGGAAGAGGAATCGGCACTTTTGCAATGAAGTTATTTGGAGAGCAAATTCTAGGGGGAGAAGTGAGTTTTAAAACATCCGGGGAAGGTACTGTATTCAAATTTTCTCTCCCTTTATAACTTTGCAAGGCAACCGTTTCACCGTTGGAACCTAAATTCATCAGCATCCGTAATGCCAGGACGCATAATCTTAAAAATATTGATATTGACCTGCCTCGCAACCGGCTGATAGTATTTACCGGTTTAAGCGGCTCCGGCAAATCAAGCCTGGCCTTTGACACCCTGTACGCCGAGGGCCAGCGCCGTTATGTTGAATCGCTTTCCACTTATGCCCGCCAGTTTCTCGGTCAGATGGACAAACCGGAGGTTGATTCCATTGAGGGGTTATCGCCGGCTGTCTCCATTGAACAGCGGACAACCAGCCGCAACCCGCGCTCAACTGTAGGAACAATAACTGAAATTTACGATCATCTCCGCCTGCTCTTTGCCAGGGTGGGCCACGCCCATTGTCCCAAATGTCAAATTGAAATAAAATCCCAGTCCATTGAAGAAATGGTTGCTACCCTGCTGGAACTGCCTGAAGGCGACAAAATTATTCTCCTGGCTCCCCTGGTTGAGGCAAAAAAGGGTGAACATCGCGAATTACTGGACAGACTGCGCAAAGAGGGCTATGTCCGGGCCAGAATAGATAATGAAATTCAAAGCCTGGATCAACCTGTCAATCTGGATAAAAACAAACGACACACTATTGAAGCCGTGATTGACCGGCTGATAATCAAACCCGGGCTTAAGCAGCGGCTGGCAGATTCAGTAAGCGCTGCGGTTAAACTGGGTGAAGGATTGCTGCTGGTATATTTCCCGAAAACCGGGGAAAACCGGCTGTTCAGTGAACGGTCGGCCTGTCGAAAATGCGGTCGCAGCCTGCCTGACCTCAGCACCAGGCTATTTTCTTTTAATAATCCTCAAGGGGCCTGCCCTTCCTGTACCGGCCTGGGAATCAAGCAGTTTTTTGATCCCAACCTGGTTATTAACGACCCTGAATTGAGCCTGAACCAGGGGGCGATTACGCCCTGGGGCAGACGATCTTCCTTAAGTTTCACTAATCAACTTCTTGCTGCCCTGGGAGGCCATTATCATTTTTCTCTAAACACCCCTTTCAAGAACCTGCCAAAAAAAATACAAAAAATCATTCTTTACGGCACTGGCCGGGAAAATATTTTTTTTCACTATGTCCGTAATCAGCGCACCCGGACATCCGAGGTTCCCTTTGAGGGGGTGCTGCCCCAGCTGGCCCGCCGTTTTCAGGAAACAAATTCCAGCGCTGTCCGCGAAGAATTAAGCGCATATATGAATGAGCAGCCCTGTCCTGCCTGTCATGGCGACCGGCTGCGACCGGCAGCCCTGGCAGTACGGCTTGATTCCTGGAATATATGCGACCTGACCAGGCTGAACATTGAACAGCTGACCGCAGTTTTACCGAAAATTAAATTTTCACACCAGGAAAAAATAATTGCCGAGCGCATAGTCAAGGAAATTCAGGATCGCCTGAGCTTTCTGCTTAACGTCGGCCTGGGTTATCTATCACTTGAGCGTACGGCAGCTACCCTTTCCGGCGGCGAAGCCCAGCGTATCCGTCTTGCCTCACAGATCGGCTCCCGGTTGGCCGGCGTTCTCTATATTTTAGACGAACCAAGCATAGGTCTCCATCAACGGGACAACAAGCGACTGATCAAGACCCTGCTTGACCTGCGCGACATCGGCAACACTGTAATTGTCGTGGAACATGACACCGAGACCATCCTGGCCGCAGATCATGTGCTGGACATCGGCCCGGGGGCCGGAGTTCATGGCGGAAAAATCGTTTACAGCGGTAAGGTGCCGGGCCTTTTAAAAAATAAAAAATCCATAACCGGTCAGTACCTGTCAGGGAGAAAGCAAATTCCCCTTCCGAGAAAAAGACGCAAGGCAAAAAAAAGGGCCTGGATCACTGTGGGCCGGGCCAGGGCTAACAACTTGAAAAACATTACGGTTAAATTCCCTATCGGGCTTATGACCTGCGTTACCGGAGTGTCCGGTTCAGGCAAAAGCAGTCTGGTGCTTGAATGTCTATTCCGGGGCTTGAAAAACCAAACCGGAACTGGACACCGCAGCTTCAGCAAAATAGGAGGAAATGATCTTATTGATAAAATAATTGATATTGACCAGAGTCCAATCGGCCGGACTCCACGTTCCAATCCGGCAACTTATACCGGGATTCTGACCCCGATCCGGGAATTGCTTGCCCGCCTGCCTGAGTCCCGGGCCAGAGGCTACAAACCGGGACGTTTCAGCTTTAACCTCAAAGGAGGACGCTGTGAAACCTGCGAAGGTGATGGGTTGATAAAAATCGCCATGCATTTTCTACCCGACATTTATGTTACCTGTGAAACCTGCCGGGGCCGCCGCTATAACCAGGAAACCCTGGAAATAAAATACCGGGGTAAAAACATTGCCGATATCCTGCGGATGAATGTTGAAGAGGCCCTTAATTTTTTCAAAAATATTCCGCCCATTAAAAATCGCCTGCAAAGCCTGGCCGATGTAGGGCTGCCCTATATATCCCTGGGACAGTCATCAGTGACCCTGTCCGGCGGCGAAGCTCAGCGCATCAAGCTGGCAAGGGAACTGCGGAAGAGAAGCACCGGCAAAACCCTTTATATTCTGGATGAACCGACTACCGGACTCCATCCAGCCGACATCAGGCATCTGCTTCAAACTCTTAACCGCCTGGTTGACAACGGCAATAGTGTGATTATCATTGAACATAATCTGGATATAATCAAGGGGGCGGACTATATAATCGATCTTGGCCCGGAGGGAGGAGATAAAGGGGGAGAAATAGTCGTTGTCGGCACCCCTGAACAGATAGCAGCCGAGGAAAAATCCTACACCGGTCAATTTTTAAAAAAAGTTTTAAATTTTAATCGTTAAATGTTAAGTTAAACGTAACTATATTGAGTTCTATCTTAGGGTTCACCCAAAAATAAATTAGTGCCTTACTTCTGAGAAGCTGTAACAAAAAACAAGAAACTGAAGACGTAATTTTGAAACTATTTACAGCGAGTTACCCCAAGGCACTTATCCTAGCCCAGATAAACTGGAAGAGAAATTAAGGCTCTGGATAAGTCCCTTAACAGTAGATACAAGTTGTTTATTTCAAAGAAAGTTTTCAATTTCTTGCCACTCTTTTCAGTACCCCCTTGAGGGGTATAAAAAACACGAAAATTAATTCTAAGGGAC
>JANTFJ010000248.1 GCA_024763495.1 Desulfobulbaceae bacterium
GTAGCCCTGCTACGCCTGCGGTTGCATGCAATTAGATCACTTCTCTAAATGTCCACATTACACATTATCTCTACTAATTTATTTTTGAGTGAGCCCTTACCATATTTTAAATAAATTACTTATAGCCCAGCATCCGGGTAAGATACCGGTAAATATTTGCTAAATTCATATTTTATGATGTCAGGCAATTACCTGTAGGAGCCCAGCCCTCTGGGCGATAAAACATGGAGCAAAGTTCACCACATGAATCGCCCAGAGGGCTGGGCTCCTACAGAAACAACAGAAACAACAGAAACAACAGAAACAACCAGTGCTTAAATGGGTTAACCGAATGTTTACTGTTTTTGCAGCTCATCTACTCGATTTCGTGTTTTTTATCCCGACAGTTACGCACCACTATATGTTGTGATTGCTGGAATTAAGCGGATACCCGGTTACTATGATATTAACATAACTGAAAGAAACCGAAAAACTTTAAAAAGCAGACAGCGCTTAATAAAGTACACCCAGGCGGCGACACCCCTTAACTGTAAATATTCACCAGCATCTCACGGGGCAAGTGCCGGAACGTCGCACCCCCCTAATTGTAACTGTTTACAGGGTACCGTAGATTTCCGTGGCCAGTCCGGTGCCGCGTATATTTCATAGGTAAGCCGGGATGGACGCGAAAATATGCGGTGCCCGGTGAGCAGTTACCCTGAATAATTACAAAATTACAAACTGATTAAATGCGATCCTTAAAGCTGAACAACTACCTGAATATTTACATTTTTCTTGTCACCTTGCTGCTCTCTCTCGCCTTTGTTTTCTTTTATTCTTTTAATTTTCAAAAATATGCCATTGGCTCACTGTCTGAATATGGAGAGACCCTGACAAAAAATGCCATCTTTAACGTGGCTGATTATCTTTTTCAGGAAAATTATACCTATGTTGAAGAATTTGTTCAGGAGTTGTCAAAACGTCCCAGGGTTAAAACTGTTACCATTGTGGATTTTCAGGGAACCATTCTGGCGGATACTGATCCGGCAAAAATCGGCCGTAAGATTTCAAAGTTACAGTTTGACGATGTAAAAAGTCAAAAAGGTGTAAGGCATAAGATAACAGCAGATGAGCAGGAGATGATAATTAATTCTGATGTTGGTTTTTTTTCTCATGATATTGGCTACATCAGGGTAACTATCAGCATGGATCACCTCTGGCAGGAGCTAAGGGATATTAAGAGAAAGGGGCTTCTGATCGCCTTTATCGGCTGGATTCTCAGCGTTATTATAGCCAATCTGGGGGCAAGGATAATAACCGCGCCGCTCACCAGGCTTTCCAAATGGGCAAAACATGTAGCAGCCGGTAATTTAACCTATGAAAACATACCATTTCCCAGCCTCGAAGTGCTTGAAACGAGCAGGAGTTTTACGGAAGTAGTTCGTTCATTTGAGGAGGTCGCTGATATATGCGAGGCTGTTGCCGTAGGCGATCTGAGCCATTCGGTTAAAATCAGGAGCGCTGATGACCGTCTCGGAATAGCAGTTAACCGGATGGTCGAAAATTTCAAGGCAGTTGTCAGCCAGGCCAACACTATAGCCAACGGAGATTATTCCGTCCAGGTGTCTCCCCGTTCCAGCAACGATGAGCTGGGTATCACCCTTTCCCACATGGCTAGAGCCCTGGCCAGAATTTCCGAGGAAAATAAAGCTGCCCTGGCTGAGGCGCAAAGGCTTGTGGCTCATCTCGACAATCTGCCGACCCCGGTGTTTTCCATTGATCCTTTCTTTAAGGTAACTTATATGAATCCGGCCGGTGCCGCCATGGTCGGCTTGACTCCCCTTGAATCTATGGGGCGTAACTGCGCGGATCTCTTTAATACCCCCCTCTGTAATACCGGCAAATGCCCCATGCGCCTGGCCATGAGTGAAGGCAGGGTTATCAATGGCGAGACCAGCACCCATCAACGCGGGCAAAGCCTGCCGGTTAAATATACATCTGTCGCCTTTCGTGACAAGAAAGGAACTATTCTCGGCGGCCTGGAATACTTTGTCGATATCACGGAAATAAAACAGGCCGTTATTGAAGATGAATTTCGCAATTCACTGCGTAAGGCCCAGATGGAAATAAGCGACCAGTTGCGGGGCGAATGGGATGAGATCGAAATTTGTAATATTTTTTTAAAGGGGCTGGTTCGCCACATTTCTTTCCAGACAGGAGCATTCTACCTGCTGGATGAAGATGATGTATTGCAGCTCATCGGCAGTTATGCTTCCCGGCAGTCCATAAATCCAACCCCTCATTTTAAGTTGGGTGAAGGGATTTGCGGCCAGGCCGCCCTGGAGAAAAGGCAGATTCTGCTGAGCCGGATACCACCGGATTACGTTAAGATTTTTTCCGGTACCGGTGAGGCACTGCCCCGCTATATTCTGGTTGTTCCCATTCTCTTTGAAGAGCAGGTCAAAGGGGTTGTTGAGTTAGGTTCTTTTACTGAATTCAACCAATTCAGTCGTGAACTGCTGGACTCTGTAATTGAAAATGTGGGGATCGTCATCCATACTGCCCAGTCAAGAAGCAAAATGACCAGGCTCCTGGAGCAGACCAGGCAGCAGGCTGAAAAACTTCAATCCCAGCAGGAAGAACTCCAGGTTACCAATGAAGAATTAGCCAACCGAACTCTAGTCCTGGAAAAACAGCAGAATGAGGTCAAGGAAAAAAATGAGGAACTGGCCCGCCAACGTAATGAACTACAGCTTAAAACTAAAGAACTGGAAACAAGCAGCCGTTATAAGTCTGAATTCCTGGCCAACATGTCTCACGAATTGCGCACTCCCTTAAATTCAATCCTCATTCTGTCCCAATTATTTGCCGCCAACAAGGACAATAATCTTTCTGAAAAACAACTTGAATACGCCCGCACCATCAATACCTCCGGCAAGGATCTTCTTAATCTGATTAACGAGGTTCTGGACCTGGCCAAGGTCGAGGCCGGACAGATGCGCCTGGATTTTAAGCCCCTGGATCTCCGCGGATTCCTGACTGACATGGAACAGGTATTTTCTCCGGTTGCCACCGAACGGGGCATTACCCTGACGACTGAGCTTAGTGATGAGCTTCCCGTCACTATTCGAACTGACTCCCAGAGGTTGAGACAGATTGTTAAAAATCTGCTTTCCAATGCCCTGAAATTTACCGCAAAAGGCAATGTCCTTCTGCAGATAAACCGACCAGAGACAGGAGTTAATCTTGGTGCCCTGACAGCAGAAAACATTATTGCCATTAACGTCATAGATACAGGGATTGGTATTGCTCCCAACAAGCAACAGCTCGTCTTCGAGGCATTTCAGCAGGAAGACGGTTCTATCAGCCGTAAATACGGCGGCACCGGCCTTGGTCTTTCCATTGTCCGGGAATTGACTGCCCTGCTGGGCGGCGAAATTCATTTAAAAAGCGAATTAGGCCAAGGTTGCACTTTTACCGTTCTCCTGCCGGAGACAACGCCTGAACAAGTCCAAAAAGAAAAAATAGGCCCATTGCCGGAGTCCCCTTCCCTGGAAATAACACCTGTAGCGGAGAAACCGGAAACCAGGCATGTTGACGATGACCGAAACAATCTGCGAACTGATGATAATGTCCTCCTTATTGTTGAAGATGATCCTGCCTTTGTCCAGATCCTGGTTGATCTTGCCCATGAACGTAACTTTAAATGCATTGTTGCCGAAGATGGTGAAAGTGGTATTCATTACGCTGATTTTTATCAACCCGGAGCCATTATCCTGGACATTGATCTGCCTGGTATTGACGGCTGGCAGGTGATGGACTGCCTGCACAATAATTCAAAAACCAGCCGGATACCGATTCATGTCATATCAGCCGCGGACAAGATCACCAAGGCGCGGCAAAAGGGAGCCACCGGTTATCTTACCAAACCGGTAGGCGTTGAGAAGATAAAAGAGACCCTGGGGCTGCTGGCTGAAACTACTTTTTCCCAACATCAGGTTAAAGATGAACTGCCGGAGGGAAAACAGGGAAAACTTGCCGAAATCCATAATCGGGAAGATATTTTTAAGGCCAAAAAGGTGCTGGTAGTGGATGATGATATGCGTAATGTCTTTGCCCTGTCCAGCATTCTGGAAGAAAAAGGCATGGATGTGCTGGGTGCTGAAAACGGTAAAAAGGGGCTGGAGATGCTTACTTCCACCCCTGACATAAATGTGGTTTTGATGGACATTATGATGCCGGGAATGGACGGGTTTGAAGCCATAGCCGAAATTCGTTCTCAGCCCCGTTTTAAAAAGCTGCCCATAATAGCTCTGACTGCCAAGGCCATGAGAGGGGATCGGCAAAAATGTATTGAGGCCGGAGCCAATGATTACCTGGCCAAACCGGTTGATGGAGATCGGCTTCTTTCCATGTTAAGGGTCTGGTTGTATCAATAGCTGAATTTAAAAATGAAAAATTACGATCAACCTGCTGCTGGCGGGGATTAACGATTTTTTAAATAATATTACTCAACTTTCGGAGTTGATATAATTGATTGAAATTATTTAATATAATTGAATAAATTCGTCTGTCATGCCGGAATGACGTGATATAAATTGTCCAGATTTCAGCAGACCTACGGTTGGGTGCCACCACCACATATGGAGAAGTTACCAAAAATAAAAACAAAAAATTGGATAGCGATCAATAAACCACACCTTGACTTTTGAGAAGGCACGGCCTGTAAGCGTTTCAGGGATGCCGCCATGTGCCCGTTTC
>JANTFJ010000249.1 GCA_024763495.1 Desulfobulbaceae bacterium
CCTAAGTTATTATTCACTAAAGGATTTTCCTGATTCATCGCCTCGGCCTGCTCAAGATGATAAATTGCCTGTTTAAGTTGTTTGTTACCGTGGAATGCCAAACCAAGATGAAAATGTATATTGAAATTATTTACCTCCATGGCCAGGGCACATTGAAGTTTTTTAATTGCCTCAGAATATTTTTGCTGTTCCAGCAGAGAAATCCCTAAATATGTCAAAATATCAGAAGAATCTGGGGCAATTTTTTCTGCTTGCCGCAAACAGGCTTCCGCCTCGGCAAAACAAGTATTATGCGCCAGCACGACGGCCAGATTAATGTAAGCATCAATATAATCCGGCTTAAATCGTAAGGCGCTTTGATATGACTGCACTGTTTCATTTATTTTTCCCTGACGAAAAAAGATATTTCCCAAACAGAACCATGCTTCCGAAAATTCTGGCTGCTCTCTGGTCAGTGCGCTGAAATTCTCAAAAGCTTCTGCAAGCCTGTTCCGGTTCAACAGATCCAACGCCTTATCGTATTTATCTATTATTTTAGACGAATAGCTGTTTTCCTGGTCAGAAATTATGGGTGCAGTCACGAATAAAATCCTTTAAAGAGAGTAAAAAAACAAATCAAATTATCATCTTTGTTAAATTATCGGTTTCTTATTAATTTTTATTAAAAAAATTATTTCTGCCGACATGATATAATACCTTGTTTGTAATAATAAAACTTATCAGACATTTAACTAATAATCATTTAAGAAAATTTCGTAACTGCTCACAGGACACCCTGTAACCAGTTACAAATACCGAGATTTGCAATCATTAGGTGCTTACCCCATGAGTAGTTACAAAATTTCAATGAATAATTACTGGAACAGCAATATTGAAATTCTTGCCAGGCATAGACCTCGTATTTTCAAGCTGATACAGGCAAGACAAACAGCAGCATTGTCAGAGTTCCTCAGGGAAACAGCTTGTGGTGATGTTTCTCTGGCGCTGCCGAATCAACAGCAAAATTTAGTAACTGATCCCCCCGTTGATCCCTGGCAGGAGGCGGCTGTTCATCTTGAAATAATACCGCCGGATGCTACAGGGCTGGCAGTATTTGTCGGTATGGGCTTGGGGTATGGCCCATTACTGGTGCAGCGCAAACGGCCTGATCTTGCCAAAATAGTTATTCTGGAACCATCCCTTGAACTTTTTATCACAGCCTTGCAAGCCGTTGATCTCAGCTCTCTGCTGGAATCGGCAAAGATAAATTTTCATATCGGTGATATTAATTTCGACGATTTTGAAAAAAATGTTGAGCAGGTGGCGGCCGTCGATGATACCAGCGTCCTGCGTTATCTTCCCGCTTTCAGCTGGCAGCCTGAATTGTATGGAAATTTAAGTAACAGGGCTTATGATCTGCTTAACCGAATAAATGTGGCTGGCTCCACGACAAGTAAGATGGGCGCTGATTTTTTTAAAAATCGTTTTGCTAATCTTACCCTGCTTCGTCACCAAAATAGTCTGGATGCCATAAAGGGAATTTTTGCCGAAAAACCTGCTGTGCTGGTAGCGGCCGGCCCTTCCCTGAATCAAAGCCTTGCCACTTTAGGTCAACTGGCCGACCGTTGTGTCATTATTGCCGTTGATTCAGCCCTGTCCCCTCTCCTGCGCCATAATATTATTCCGGATTTTGTTACAACCCTGGATATGGTTAATATGAATTTTGAAAAGATAGCTCCATTTGTCGGGCAGAACTGGCCGTTTTCGCTTGTCTCTGTGGCCAAGGGTACTCCGATGATTCCCAAAAGACTGGCTGCCCGCCATCATTTTTTTGCTTTTCACCGGGATCTACCCCAGTTGTGGATGATGGAGGCTTTGGATATCCGAACTATTGTTCCGCCGGGATTTGCAGTTTCCCAGTTGTCTCTTGGTCTTGCCCTGGCCATCGGGGCAGACCCCATCATTTTTATCGGACAGGATCTGGCCTACACTGCTGATGATTCTGATCATGCCGCCGGAACAGTTATTGCCGGCAAGGCTATCCCGGCTTCCAAAGAAAAATTGCCGGTACAGGGTATTAACGGCAGGCAGCTGGTTACCACCAGAGATATGCTGGGCCAGAAAAAAATCACCGAGGATATAATATCAGCCAGTCCGGCAAATTATATAAACGCTACTGTTGCAGGAGCTCATATTGAAGGGACAACGGTTTTAAATCTGGCTCAGGCCGGCAGGAGTTATATGCATACAGACTTTGATGCCGGAGCAATTATTGATGCCGCTTTGGTTGATGCCTGTCCTATGGATGTTAACGAATTTGTTGATCAGGGGAGACGCATATTATGCAAGGTTAATTTACTGACAGGTAAGGTGCGTAAAAGTTTGCAGGCAGTTAATCAGCTATCCGCAAAATTAAAAAAGAATAAAAAAATGTTGGCTGTTAACGATTTTGCAGGTCTGCCGCCGGAATTAAAAAAGAGGTTTGTCGTTGTTGACCGTTTAAGCAAAGAACTGGACAGTGAAGATTATATCTGGGAGCAGATGCTGGAGTTGACCCATGGCCTATTGCGTGAAAATGAACTGCGTCAAACTAAAAATCAGGACTTATTGTCTAAAAAAAGTTTTGTTGCCTGGCTTCAGGCCGAATTAAAAAGAGTGGCCTGGATTAACAACAAACGGTTGAAATATCTTATCCAGTATAAAACTGAGTTAGGTCGTGTTATTGCTCACCTGGAACGAGAAGAAAAATTGTTAAATAAAAAAAGCATAAGCCGGAATATAGTTGAAGATTTACTGTTGCTATACCGGCAGAGCGAGGATTATCGCCTGGCCGTAGAGCTGGTGGAACAGGTGTCAAAACAACCTTCTCCTGAAATATGCATTGCCATTGCTGAAATTTATGGCGCTCTGCTTGATTTTGACAGCGCTGATAGATGGTGGCAGAAGGTCTCTTTTGCTGAAAAATGGCAAAAAAAAGTACAGAAAAGCCGTATGACCCAGGCTGAACAATGGCTGGCAACTGCAAATGATTTTTTAGACCCTGAAGATCCCGATTTGATATTCCCGCAACTTCTTGAAAAAATATTGACGCGAACAGCCAGATTACTTGTTACCGGATGCCGTACCCCTGAAAGTCTGCAAAAATTATGGAAAAAATATTCTCCAAAAATTATGGAATGGATTTCTTCGGGCAATTATGAGCTTGCCGCTGATGTTTTAACAGCCTGGCAAAAAGTAGCAGATATAATCCCGGAGATAAACAGCATGTTGGCAAGATTGTTGTTGACGACCGGCCATTATGACCAGGGACTGGCCGCGTTGAATGAAGCTGTAAAAATGGATCCGTCCCAGGCCTTGCTCTGGGAAGAAATTGGCGATGCGCTTTCAGACTCCGGTGATTTTTCCGGGGCAATTGCCGCTTATGAACAATGTTTTCTTGCCTTGCCGGACAAGATGGATATGCTCTGGAAAATGGGAGATAATTATTTGCGGACAGAAAAAAATGAAGCAGCACGCGAGGCATATATGTCGGCCCTGAAAAAGAAACCAGGATGTCGGGAAGCTGAACAGGGATTGCATAAACTCCAGACAATTATAAATAACGCCTGATTTTAGACAAATTAATTAAAGTTTTTGCGCTATAGTTCGATAAGTTTTATGAATTTACCGGTCTTTGTAAAAAAACAGCAATTAAAAACTTAACCGGAGGAGGTGAAAAATATAAAAAAGAAATAAATTTTTTTTGTTTTTATTGGTTCTAAATTCCGGATCGGGAAAGGATTCCCGGCAAATACAGATCATGGAGGAAATAACATGACATTAAGAATTAACACAAACATAGCAGCGTTAAACGCCCATAAAAACCTGACCAAAAACGATAATGCCCTGTCAGCTTCCCTGGAGAAGTTGTCCTCAGGGCTACGGATTAACCGGGCCGCCGATGATGCTTCAGGTATGGCTATTGCCGACTCATTACGTTCTCAGGGTCTTGGCCTTGGCCAGGCAATCAGGAATGCCAATGACGGCATATCCATGGTACAGACTGCTGATGGTGCTCTGGAAGAGTCCATCAATATTGTCAACACCATAAAAACCAAGGCGATTCAGGCTGCTCAGGATGGTCAGACTACTGATTCCCGTAAGGCAATTCAGGCTGATATTGATAAGTTGATGTCTGAGCTGGATATGATTGCCAAGACTACTTCTTTTAATGGTCAAAAGCTGCTTTCCGGCCAGTTTACTGATAAGAATTTTCAGGTTGGCGCTTTCACTGGTGAGACAGTGGGCTTTTCAATCGGCTCTTCAGAATCAACCAAGACCGGGCATTTAACTACTGCCGAGTTGAATACAACTGCGGCAAACGGCGGTGAAGTACGGCTCAGTATCTATAGTAATGTTAAGAATGAAAATGTAGCAATTCAAAGTGTTGTACTGGCCTATGATAATGACGCATCCCATGGTATGGGGGCACTGGCCGACGCTATTAACAAAGTGGCCTCTGATACCGGAGTCACTGCTCAAGCAACCGTTGCCAGCACCAGTACCAATGCGGTAGCCGCCGGCTCCACCGGTGATGATTTTTCCATCAATGGCGTTACTATCGGTGCGGTAACAGTGCTGGCCAATGATGACAATGGCGCCCTGGTAAATGCCATTAACAATAAAAGTGATCAGCATGGTATAACCGCCAGTACTGATGAATCCGGTCATCTGACCTTGACATCGGCAGACGGACGGGCCATTCA
>JANTFJ010000250.1 GCA_024763495.1 Desulfobulbaceae bacterium
CGCGAGCGTTGAAACGGGCACATGGCGGCATCCCTGAAACGCTTACAGGCCGTGCCTTCTCAAAAGTCAAGGTGTGGTTTATTGATCGCTATCTGAACAGTTTATGTGATAGCGATCAATAAAATACACCCAGGCGGCGACATCCCCATAACAGTAAGGGATTCAGGGATGCTTCCATGTACGTTCTTACACGGCGGGGCGAAATTATGGCGCTTATCCTGTAAGAAGTTACGCCTGCTATTTATTTAAAAGCATGAGAACGGCTGGTACGCCATGCATTATTTCAGTAGCACTGCGGATAAACCCGGCTTTCTCAAAACAAACGACAGATGACCTGTTCTCCTCTTTGACCAGGGCCTTTACCTGGCTGATCCGGTGGTTGTTAAAAATAAGACGGCAGGCCGCCTTAATCACCTTACTACCCAGGCCTTTATTTCTCGCGGTCTCACTTAGACTAATAGAGATGACCGCCTTTTTTCCGAAAATATCAAACCTGAGTTGACCAGCCGGGCGGCCTTCCTGATCCTCGACAATCCATAACAGGCATTTTTCATCAGCCCGCCTGCTCTCAAACCAGGCCTGATGCTCTTCCCAGCCAATAGCTTCACTATGAAACGACGTATTTCTTATAACCGGATCATTTGCCCACTCAAAGAGTTGACGACAATCATCCTCTATCGCGGGCCGGAAACGAAACGAGAATAACAGCATTTTCCGAACCACCCTCATGGCTCCCTGGCCGTCTACTATTTTCCGCCCGGATTGCGCCATCCGCTGTCGTCGGCTCTTATCATACAGCAAACTCTTAATTTTTCCAGCCAGGGTGTCAGTCCGCATGCCGCGAGAGGCAGCGCAATTCAATCCTGCCTCAGCTGCGTCCAGCCCTGCTGCCACTCCACGCTGGTTCTCGGACACCACAAATATTATTATCGGCACCCCCAGGAAAGCAAATTCCCAGCAAGTGCTTCCTCCGGCAGTCAGGGCCAGATCAGCCCATGTCATCAAAGGAGCCATATTGCTTACGTTTGCAAGCAACTCTCCCTTGAAAGAAACACGCGCCATACGTTTTTTAATTAAATTATAATAAGGGTTAACCGAACCGATTACTATCTTTACCTCCAATTCCGGCAGATTAAGCAAATCCAGCGCTTCAATCACTTTCAGGGTAAAATTATCAGGATCAGCCCCTCCCAGGGTAACTAAAATATTACCGGCAACTGTCGGGACTTCGGTATCCCCGCGCTTTTCTCTTAAAAATTCACTCCGCAACAGAACATATTTACTGCCGGCCAGAATGATTGCCCCGGGATTAACCGGGTAACGCAGAGATTCACTGCCGAAATTCTGGTTAAGCAATAAATCAGCCTGATATTGTCCATGATGAACATAATCATCAATAACCAGCACCATGGCTCCTGCGGCCCGCAGGCACCCCACATAGTCAGCAGTAAAATGATAACCATCTACTACAACCCACTGGTTGCCGGCAGTCCCACTTTTTTTTATCAGGGAAAGCATTAACTCAAGATCCGCTGGATCAGGAAAGGACCGGCCGACATCAACAACATCAAATCCTTCATTGCTGATTCGTTCCAGCAGTGAAGGAGCGGCAATCTTACCCGCAAATACCGCCTTCCCCCCCTGTGCCTGCCATTCCCCGGCCAGGGCCAGGCAGCGCATAACATGACCTGTTCCCATGGTTGCGTCGGCATCCGCCCTGATAATTAATGGGGGGGAACCGGTCATCAGCCTGCCTGCCTGACAGCTTCATTAAGTGATACCGCGACCTGTTTGACCTGTCGGTCGGATAACCCGACAAACTCGGGAAGCGAGAGAATATGGTCATAGACTTCTTCCGCTGCCGGACACTGTCCGGCTTCATACCCCCGGCGGCTGTAGAAAGAATGGAGATAAACAGGCTGATAGTGGACATTTACCCCGATATTGTTCTGCCGCATGATCTGGAAAACCTGATCACGGTCGATTTTATCCGCTAGCCTGACAACATAGAGATGAAAAGCATGCTGGTTTCCGGCAATCTGCCGCAGGGGCATAATATCTTCACTTCCGGCAAATAATGAGTCATACAGACCGGCAATCTGCCGCCGCCTCTCCAGCCAGGACGCTAATTTATTAAGCTGGCTGATTCCCAGGGCGCACTGGATATCGGAAATTCGATAGTTATAGCCCAACTCCTCCATATCATAATGAAAGGTAGCCAGCATCTCCCGGCAGCGGTGATCCGTATTTATGCCGTGATTACGAAACCGGCGCATTTTTTCCGCCAGTTCAGGATCATCGGTTACAACCATACCGCCTTCTCCTGTGGTGATATGCTTGACCGGATGAAAACTGAATACAGTGAGATCAACTATTGTCCCTGTTTTTCGCCCGTTATATTCCGCCCCCAGGGCGTGGCAACTGTCAGAGACAAGCCGCAAATCATGTTTATTGGAAATTTCCTGAAGTTGATCATAATCGCAGGGCTGTCCGCCGTAATCTACGGCGATAACGGCTTTTGTCCGTGAGGTTATTTTACGTCGCACATCGTCCGGATCAATGAGCAGCGTATCCGGCAGGACATCGGCAAATACCGGGGTTGCTCCCTGGTAAACCACGCAATTTGCCGTGGCCACAAAGGTAATGGCCGGGACAATCACCTCATCACCGGGCCCTATCCCGACAGCAAACATGGCCGCGTGCAGGGCTGCCGTGCCGCTGCTGAGCGCCACCCCGAAAGCAGCCCCGGTAAAATGACAAACCGCCTCCTCAAACTCGCCAATCTTGGGCCCGGTCGTCAGCCAGTCCGACCTGAGGACACTGACAACAGCGGCAATGTCATTCTCATCAATAACCTGATGGCCATAGGGAATTATACTGTTTACCGACATAATCAGGCATTAACTGCTAACTGCAGTTCCTTTTTTTTATTATCAGCCATTCCAAAAACTATCTTTTTCAACTCTTCTACTCCGAGCCAGGAATCATTATTGTCGCTGGTATAAATAAAATTTTCCGGCAACTTTTTCCCGTCTACATAATTTTTTCTATTCCACCAGCTCATGTTGGGCAAAATAACATACATCCCCTTGTAACTGATCGAATTTCTTCCTTCATCTTCTCCGGTCAGGGCCTCATGCAGTTTCTCGCCGGGCCGGATACCAATATTCTTTATCCTGCATTCAGGGGCAATAGCTCTGGCAAGATCGGATATACGCATACTGGGAATTTTGGGGACAAAAATTTCACCGCCTTCCATATAATAAAATCCTTTAAGTACCAGCTCAACAGCAGCCTCCAGAGTAATCCAGAATCGTGTCATCCTGTCATCGGTGACAGTAATAGTGCCGCTTTTTTTCTGTTCAAGAAAAAGAGGAATAACGCTGCCGCGACTACCTATGACATTACCATAACGAACACAGGCAAAACGGGTTTTCTTCTCTCCGGCATAGGCGTTGCCCTGGATAAAGAGCTTGTCGGAACAGAGCTTGGTGGCCCCGTAAAGATTAACCGGATTTACCGCCTTGTCGGTAGAAAGAGCAATTACCTTTTTCACCCCGGTATCAATAGCCGCGTCAATAACATTCTGGGCACCGTGAACATTAGTTTTAACCGCCTCAAAAGGATTGTATTCACAGGCCGGTACCTGTTTTAAGGCAGCGGCGTGAACAACCATATCAACCCCTTCCATTGCCCGTTTCAACCGATCGCGATCCCGGACATCACCGATAAAAAACCGTAACCTGTCGTCATCATTAAAAGCAATGCGCATTTCATGCTGTTTTAACTCATCACGGCTGTAAATCCTGATAACCCTGGGATTATATTTTTCCAGCATTATTCGGCAGAAATGCTTGCCAAAAGATCCAGTGCCGCCCGTAAGAAGGATTGTCTGCTGACTCCAGTCAATATCTTTCATGTTTTTTACTCCCATATTCAATATTTTTCTGGCCTGTTCGATGGTTTTCTTCTTACCATAGACCAACTCCTTAATTCGGCCTAACACGGTTATATCTTTATGGGAATATCTTCTCTGCCCACCGTTTGTTCGACCCGGCTTCACAAATTCACTGAATTCACCCTGCCAGTAACGAATAGTAGAAACCGGCAGATCCAGTTCCTGGCTAACTTGCTTGATTCTAAAATTCATTTTTTCACCTTTTGTAACTATTCAGTAAAAACAATAATTTACCCTTAATTCTGAACGATAGCGCTCAATAAAGTACACCCGGACGGCGATACCCTCATAACTGTAAGCGAATGAAGTGAGACTCCGTGTGCTTCATATTTGTTCATTTGGTACTTCAAAGCATGCTGATGGTAATAGAACAGGCCCAAATAGGGCAAAGATGGGGTGCGGCTGAACAGCTACTTTTATTTTTACTCAACCTGCACACTCAGTAAACTTATCGGCCCGGAGACAAAAAGCTAAAGTAAACTTTATGTTTTACTTTTCGATATATCATCCCCCTATGAAAAATTATAAATTTTACCTAATTAATCCGGATAAATACAACATAATGGCATGCTCATGTAAAAATTGCCGATTTTGCTGTTGATTGACTTTTTCATTTTTTTGATAGCGATCAATAAACCACACCTTGACTTTTGAGAAGGCACGGCCTGTAAGCGTTTCAGGGATGCCGCCATGTGCCCGTTTCAACGCTC
>JANTFJ010000251.1 GCA_024763495.1 Desulfobulbaceae bacterium
GGGTGCCGTAGATTTTTGTGATCAGACTGGCGCAGCATACTGGTGCTATGTAAGACAGGCTGATCGCGGAAATATGCGGTGCCCTGTGAGCAGTTACATTTGTTCATAATCTTTTAAACCATAAATCCTGAACCTTTGAGAAAATAATTATGACAGAAGTCAGAGTACGATTCCCCCCCAGTCCCACCGGCTATCTACATATAGGTGGCGCCAGAACCGCTCTTTATAACTGGCTATATGCCCGCAAACATAACGGCAAACTCATCCTGCGAATTGAAGATACTGATGCAGAACGATCAACTAAAGAATCCATTGAGGGCATTCTTGACGGCCTTAACTGGCTTGGTCTGGACTGGGATGAAGGCCCGTATTTTCAGACTGATTTTGCCGATGAACATATTAAGTCCGCTCAAAAACTCCTGGAAAACGGCCAGGCATATAAATGTTTCTGTACCAGAGAAGAACTGGATGCTAAACGACAGAAAGCCCTGGCAGCCAGGCAGGACATTAAATATGATGGGACATGTCGCCATCTTTCACCTGAACAGATCGCCGAAAAAGAAAAACAGAACATTCCCCATGTTATCCGCTTCAAGGTTCCCCATAAGGACGGGAGCGTGATCTACGAGGACAAGGTTCTGGGCGACATCAAACGAGCCTACAGCGACATTGAAGATTTTGTCATTGTTCGTTCCAACGGCAAACCCCTCTATCTCCTCTGTAATGTTGTTGATGACATCCGCGATCGAATCAGCCATATAATCCGTGGCCAGGACCATATGTCCAATACTACCCGCCAGGTTCTCCTGTATCAGGCTTTCAATGCCCGGGTTCCGGTATTCGCCCACATGCCCCTGACACTTGACCTTAAAAAGGCCAAAATTTCCAAGCGAAGCCATGGTGAGATAGTTGCCGTTCAGTTTTACCGGAATCATGGTTTTATCCCCTGGGCCTTGTGCAACTTTCTGGTGTTACTTGGCTGGTCAACCAACGACGACCAGGAAATATTCTCCCGTAAAGAACTTATCCAGGCCTTTTCCCTGGAACGGATTAATAAGTCAAACTCCATCTTTAACTATCGCAAGGGTGACCCTAAATTTTTTACCGATCCCAAGGCCATTAACATAAACGGCCATTACCTGCGCACCATGCCCATTGAAGAAATAGGAGCGATGGTCAGAAAAGAACTGGAAAACGAGGGACTCTGGGACACGGCCTATGAAGCTGAAAAACAGGAATGGTATCTTGCCACCATTGATCTTATTCGTGACCGTTTTTTTACCTTAAAGGATTTTACCAGCCAGGGACGGGCCTATTTTGCTGACGATTTTACCATTGATCCCAAGGCCCTGAAAAAGAACCTCCTCAAGCATCCTGACCTGAAAAAATGGCTGCCCATGCTGGGCGACCGTTTCGCGACCCTGGATAAGTTCACCAAAGAAGAGGCGGAAAGGGTTGCCAGAGAATTTGCGGCAGAAATAGATGTCAAACCAGGTATTCCCATTAATGGTTCAAGAGCGGTAATAACCGGCCAGATAAAAGGTCCCAGCATGTTTGAGGTCTTTGAGGTTATCGGCCAGGAACGGGTAGTGGCTCGACTGCGAAACGCGGGGAAATATTTTGATTAAGGGATTAATGGCTTGATTGGCAATAACCTGATTTGATTTTCCAAAACTCTCATCATTAAAAATAATAAAAATTATGACCACAGACAAAAAAGAAACAGCGGCAAGTGATTTTATCCGTGCTATTATTGCTAAAGATCTGCGAAATAACAAAAATAACGGCAGGGTTGTGACCCGTTTTCCTCCCGAGCCCAATGGTTTTCTGCATATCGGCCATGCTAAATCCATCTGCCTGAATTTCGGCATTGCCCGGGAAAATCCCGGCGGAGTCTGCCATCTCCGCTTCGACGATACCAATCCCAGCAAGGAAGAAGATGCGTATGTCCAGGCCATTCAAAATGATGTCAAATGGCTGGGGTTTGACTGGGGTGACAAGCTCTTTTATGCCTCAAACTATTTTAATCAACTATATGAATACGCCGTAAAGCTGATTAACATGGGCAAGGCCTATATCTGCAGCCTGAGCGCTGAAGAAATTCGCCAATATCGCGGCACCTTGACCGAACCGGGGAAGGACAGTCCTTACCGAAACCGCAGTATTGAGGAAAACCTTGATCTTTTTTCCAGAATGCGGGCTGGAGAATTTGCCGAGGGCAGCCATATACTTCGGGCCAAAATTGATATGAGTTCAGGAAACCTCAATATGCGCGATCCTGCCATTTACCGAATTCTCAAGGTCAGTCATCACCGCACCGGTGACAAATGGTGCATCTATCCCATGTATGACTTTGCCCACTGCCTGTCTGACTCCATAGAAAACATTACCCACTCTCTCTGCACCCTGGAATTTGAAGATCATCGCCCCCTTTATGACTGGTTTCTTGATGTTCTTAAAGTACACCACCCTCAACAGATTGAATTCGCCCGACTGAATCTCGACTACACTGTTATGAGTAAACGTAAACTCATGCAGCTGGTGGACGGCGGTTATGTCAAGGGCTGGGACGATCCCCGCATGCTGACTATTTCCGGGCTGAGAAGGCGGGGCTATACTCCAACGGCAATCCGTAATTTCTGCCGGACAATCGGTATTGCGAAAAGAGAAAACCGGATAGACATGACCGTGCTGGAAAACAGTATCCGCGATGACTTGAACGTATTGGCCAAGCGGGTAATGGGGGTCTTGAAACCGCTCAAGATAATAATTGAAAATTACCCTGAAGATCAGGAAGAAATGCTGGAAGTGGCCAATCACCCCAAAAACCCGGAAATGGGGAGCCGCATGGTTCCCTTCTGCCGGGAAATATATGTTGAACATGATGATTTCATGGAGGAGCCGCCCAAGAAATTCTTCCGCCTGGGGCCGGGCCGGGAGGTGCGGCTCCGTTCCGCCTACTTCATCACCTGTACCAGGGTAATTAAAGATGACAACGGCCTGGTTGTTGAACTGCGCTGCACTTATGATCCGGCCAGCAAAGGCGGGTCGTCTCCTGATGGCCGCAAGGTCAAGGGAACCATGCACTGGGTTTCCGCCCGCCATGGAGTACGAGCTGAGATTAACCTTTATGACCGCCTTTTTACGGTGGAAAACCCGGAGTCGGACAAGGACAAAGATTTCAAGGAATTCCTTAATCCCGGCTCCCTGGTTACCTTAAAGGACTGCATAGTTGAACCGTCAGCCGCCGCAATCAACCCCGGACAACAGGTTCAATTTGAACGGCAGGGTTATTTTTGCCTTGATTCTACCTCAAAACAGGACAATATTATATTTAATCGTATTGTTACCTTGCGCGATACCTGGACTAAAATAAGAAAAAAACAGGGGGTTAAACAATGAAAACCTGGAAAAACCTGACCATACTGCTCTTGATCGCTTTTTTCATTACCGGCTGCGCCTCAAGCAGATCAGGAAAAGTCTACAGCCGGGATGAGGCCCGGCGTCCTCTCAGTGTTTATTATGGCACGGTTCTTGAGGTACATGACGCCCAGATAGAAGGCACCAAGACAGCCGCAGGCCCCATTGCAGGCGCAGCCGCGGGCGGCGTTCTAGGCAATACGGTTGGCGGCGGCTCAGGAAACACCGCGGCCACGGTCATAGGCGCTATTGCCGGAACCCTGGCTGGAGCTGCGATTGAAGAAGGCATGACCCGCAAACCCGCCCAGGAAATAACGATAGACATGGATGATGGCCGGATAATCGTCGTGGTGCAGGAAGCTGATGAAGAATTTAAGACCGGCGACCGAATCAGGGTAGTTAAAAGCCCGGATGGAACTTTGCGGGTCAGGCAGTAACAGGAGATAATATATGGACGCCCTTACATGCATCAAAACCAGAATGAGCATTCGTAAATTTAAGACGGAAACCGTTCCTGCCAATGTTTTAACTGAAATTATTGATACGGCAAAATGGAGTCCTTCCTATAAAAACAGCCAGCCCTGGGAAATCATTATTCTCTCTGGTGAAAAGAAAAAAGCGTTAAGCAGAAAACTTGTCGAACTGCTGGAAAATAATGTTCCACCCTGTCCTGACCTGGCTCCTCCTGAATCATGGCCGGAGCCCGAAAATAATCGAATCAACCTGCTTTACCAACAGCGATTTGAGGCATCGGGTATTGATTTAAAAGATCCCGGGGTTATTCAGCAGGCCAAAAAAGTTAACTTTAATTTTTATGGCGCCCCTCATGCCATCTATCTTTTACAAGACAAATCTCTGTCCCAGTGGTCACTGTTTGACCTCGGCCTTTTTGCCCAGAGTCTGATGCTTGCCGCTCACGCTAAAGGGCTGGGAACAGTGCCCCAGGCTTTTGTCACGGATTATGCTGAAGATGTGAAAAACTTCCTCGATATTCCAACTGACAAAAGACTGGTACTGGGTATATCAATCGGTTATCCCGATCTTGATTCCCCGGCAAACGGCTTAAGAACCACCAGGGAAGAGACAGATAATATCCTTACATTTTTTGAATAATTTCTCAACTTTCTGACTTGTTGTTTTGTTAATGATTTCTATAAATTATACAATTTGCAGCATAGATATATCGTCATTCCGGCATGTCTTTAGCCGG
>JANTFJ010000252.1 GCA_024763495.1 Desulfobulbaceae bacterium
ATCGCGAACGTTGAAACGGGCACATGGCGGCATCCCTGAAACGCTTACAGGCCGTGCCTTCTCAAAAGTCAAGGTGTGGTTTATTGATCGCTATCGATATATCTATACTGCAAAGTGTATAATTTATAGAAATCATTAACAAAACAACAAGTCAGAAAGTTGAGTAATAAGCGGCACCGGACTGATGACGAAAATCTCCGGCACCCTGTAACCAGTTACAATGAAAGAACAGCATACTCAGGCCGTGGTAATCCGGGTTATTGATCACGGCGAGTCAGACAAAATAGTTACCTTTTATTGCCCTGAACTGGGCAAGCTGACCGGAATCGCCAAAGGAGCAAAACGCAGCAAAAAAAGATTCGTCAACAAACTCGAACTCTTTTCCCGACTCAATATAGTTTTCGCGGCCAACCGTTACTCATCCCTGGTTCGTATTGACCGGGCCAAGCTGGTTAATTCTCACCCTGCCATTACCGGCGATTACCAAAGATATGCGGGCGCAATACTGATATGTGAACTTCTTTTAAACTGGAGCAGAGAAAATGATGGCGACCGGCAATTATTTGATCTCCTGCTCTGGAGTCTTGAACAGTTAGCCAATGGACAACCGACGCATAAAACAATTATAATTTTTTATATCAGAATGCTGGGAATATCCGGCTATGAACCGCAGTTCAACGGCTGCCTCAGCTGCGGCATGCTCACCCCTGAGGTAGCCCCTTTTTCCTTCCGGCCCAGCCGGAACGGCATAATCTGTCGGCGTTGCAACCCGGGAAACAGAACGACTGTCCCTGTGGCACTAAGTACCGCCAAACTCCTCCAGCATATCTCGGAACTCCCCCTTGCCAAAGTAAACCGCCTCCAATTCTCTCCCGCTTCTGAGCTGGAGGCCATGGGACTGCTTAAGGCCTATGGTAATTTTTTGCTTCAGCGGGAAATAAATTCCTGGAATTTTATCTTTTACCAATGAGTTGAAATACGATCAATCAGCCTCCCCGGCCAACTATATTATCCGGATCAGCCACTACCTGATAAGTAAGTTCGGTTATTTCATCAATTTCCTCTTTACTGGTGGAAAGCGGCAGCCAGAGATAAACAGCATTACCCATGGGGCGGAGAATCAAGCCTTTTTCCAAACCCTTAAGGTATATTTTCCAGCCTACCCGGTCAGTGAAACTGAACTCTTCCCTGGTTTTTTTATCCTTTACCAGCTCCAGGGCGCAGATCATTCCCAGGCAGCGGACATCCCCCACCCATTCCAGCCCGGCAAACTGTTTCATCCGTTGATGCAGATGGGGAATAGTCTCCTGAATATGAACAAGGGGCTGCTCATCGGCAAATACCTGTAATGAGCCTAAGGCGGCGGCAGCGGCCAGCGGATTGCCGGTAAAGGTGTGACCATGATAAAAGGTTTTATTTTCTCCATAATCAGCGTAAAAGGCATCATAGACCTTATCATTGGTCAGGGTAGCGCCCATTGCCAGCATACCGCCGGTCAGCCCCTTGGAGAGACAGAGGAAATCAGGAACAATGTCAGCATATTGATGCGCAAACATTTTACCTGTGCGGCCAAAGCCGGTGGCTACCTCATCGAGAATCAGATGGATGTTATACTTTTTGGCCAGACGGGCCGCCCCGGCAAGATATGCGGGAGGATACATCCGCATTCCTCCTGCTGCCTGGAGCAGGGGCTCAAGAATAAAGGCGGCGATTTGTTCACTCTTTTCAATCAGCAGGGTTTCCAGGGGGTTGAGGCAGTCAAGGTCGCAATTTCCCCGCTCACGCTGCATGGGACAGCGGTAGCAATGAGGTGAAGGCAGGGAAAAGGAGGAAAAGAGGATACTTTTAAATTCCTGGTGAAATTCCGGAACTCCGCCAAGACTCATGGTGCCGATGGTATCACCATGGTAACCCCGTTCCAGGGAAATAAAACGGTTTTTGGCGGACAGCCCCTGGTGTCGCCAGTACTGGAGGCTCATTTTCAGGGCAACTTCACAGGCAGTAGAGCCATTATCTGAAAAAAACACCTTGCTTAAGGGTGCTGATGTCAATTTTACCAGTTTTTCAGCCAGCAGAATAGCGGGCTCATGGCTTGTTCCGGCCAGCAGCACCTGGTCAAGTTTTTCAAGCTGCCGGCTGACAAACTCCCGCATGGTGGGATGGTTATGGCCATGAAGAATACACCACCAGGAGGAAATGGTATCAAAATAGCGCCTGCCATGTTCATCGTAAAGATAATTCCCCTCAGCATGATCAATAACAAGCAGGTCTCGATGGGCGTAATCCTTCATCTGGGTATATGGATGCCAGAGATACTTTCTATCTTTTTCCTGCAAAGACAAATTCATAAATCCTTACCCCTGAGGGTTTTCCAGATGATAAATTTCCGGTAACTGCCGGTATTGCCCGGCAAAATCAAGGCCATAGCCTACCAGAAACCCTTCTGACACCACAAAACCGCCATAATCCGCCTTAACCTCGACTTCCCGCCGTTCTGTTTTGTCAATAAGGGTACAGATTTTAACCGAGTTCGCCTTTTGCCGGCCAAAATAATCTTTTAAAAAGGCAATGGTACGCCCTGTATCAATTATATCTTCAACCAGCAGAACATCCCTGCCGCTCAGGTCCAGTTCAGTATCTTTGCTCAAGGTAATTCGACCTGAAGAAGTTGAGTTGTGACCATAGCTTGCCACCCTGATAAAATCAATCTCTACTTCCAGGTCAATGCTCCGGGCCAGATCAGCCATAAAGACAAAGGCACCGTTTAATACTCCTACCAGTACTAATTTTTTCCCCTGGTAATCTTTGCTGATAATACGGCCCAGTTCAATAACCCGTTTATTTATTTTCTCTCTGCTTAAAACTATTTTTTTTGTCATGATAACCCAATTAAAAAAACAGGGACAGCCTTCTAGGCGACTACAACCCCATGATTATAAGGGATTCAGGGAACATAGCTGAGTCCCTGCCAGTCTCGATCCAGTTCAGCATGAACCTGATCAATAAAATCCCGAATATTGACATCTCGAAAAGGAACATGTTGATCCTGTAATAAAATCCAGGCAAATGAAGTTTCAAGATTTATTTCAGGGCAATTATCTCCAAAACAGCAGCCCCGCTCCTTGGTAAAGAGATCAGCCAGGTGGACAAGGGCGGTCAAAATAATATTATCGCGAATTTTTTCCGGCTGATGATGAAATTTCATAACATCAAGATATGGTTTTGGCAAACCCATTTTTTCACCCAGCCATTGCCCTGCCTGCCCATGATCCACCCCGACAAATTCACTTTCCGCTTCAGACAGGTTAACCTTGAAGTCATCACGGAGCAGTTGTGGATAAAAATTCGGCTCCAGCTGGTCTAGGATCAACATGCCGAAATCGTGCAGCAGGCCGGCAAGATAGACATCCTCTAAAATTTTTACCCGGATAATATCCCTTAACAATTCCGCCACGCGCCCTACAGTAACCGAGTGGCACCAGAATGATTTTGCCAACTGGGTGAATCCACCGAAAAGATCATTTTTTAATATTTTAATAGTCTCCTGGGCCAGCAGTTCTTGAATTTGCTTAATACCTACTGTTACCATGGCATGAGGAACGGAGAGAACTACAGTAGAACGGCGATAGAATGACGAGTTTGCAGTTTGCAGAACCTTGGCTGAGATAACCGGATCAAGAGAAATAAGTTCGGAAAACTGCCTGGTGTTTTCGCATGATCCACTTAAGAAAGGGGAAAGCAGGGCCGAGACTGCCGGATTCACCGGCAGATCATGCCGGGCTCGCTCCAGGATGCGATGACGCATTTTCTGTCGGCCGATTTTTTTTCTTTTCGGCATGGGAGGCAGATCATCAACCCTCAGTTTTTGTCGAACTTCTTCAGCTTCCGGTTTCTCCTGGGCCGCAGGGGTTGGTTCCGGTTCTTTGACCGCCTTAATTTTATTAGGTTTCTTCTCGTCCGGCTGCCTGACCTCCTCTTTGCCGTGGATACTGGTGCCGGCCAGTCTCTTGTTGGCAACAATTAAGCGGCTGACCAGAATTTCGCAAAATCTACGATAAAATTTCAACTGGAGAAACACGGAAGCATTGTTAATTATTTCAGGATCTACCCTTAAAATAAATGATTCCTCAAGGGTAACTACCCCGGCGGTTCTCTTGTTTTCCGAAACCATGGCCATTTCGCCAAAACAGTCACCGGCGTTCAGGGATGTCAATTTCGTCTGTTTACCATTTTTCTTTGTTTTTATTACCGCGACTGAACCGCGCACCAGGATATAGAAAACCTTCTCCATACTGTTTTCTTTGATAATATGGCTTTTGGCCGGTACTTTCAGCCAACGGCTCACTGCCAGGAATTGTTTTAATTCGTGCTGGTCAAAATCTTCAAAAAAACGAATTTTTTTCAAAAACTCAATCTGTTGCCCCTGGTCTATTCCTTTCTTTTTTTCTAAATCCATAATTATTTCCCATCAGCGATTAACAGCACGGTTATTATTTCCAAGTCCACTTTCTCTTTGTTGGGTTAGTTATACCTCAACTTTCTGACTTGAGATAAGTATTTGAAGTCATAAACATCACCAATAAAACTCGCTCGTCATTCCGGCATGTCTTTAGCCGGAGGTAAGCGAG
>JANTFJ010000253.1 GCA_024763495.1 Desulfobulbaceae bacterium
CCTGATGTATTATCGCGAGCGTTGAAACGGGCACATGGCGGCATACCTGAAACGCTTACAGGCCGTGCCTTCTCAAAAGTCAAGGTGTGGTTTATTGTTCGCTATCGTTTTGTTCAATCAGATCGACTGAATCTGCAACACATTCAGGCGCGAAAAACACCAAGTTATTTTTTACCAAGCCCTTATGCTGAGCGTGTACATCTAAAGCACCACAAGATAGTTATAGCTCAGCATGACCTGACAAATAAATAACTCCCAAAACAGAATTTAACCTTTTCCACAGTTACTTTGATTTTATCCGGATTAAATGTTAAAATCCGCTGTATCAAACAATAAAGTTTTCTCTTTGACAAGTAGACATGACAAAAAAAATCTTTCGGGCAGTAAAAAACGGAATTGAACAATTTGCCGCCGCCCCGCCACATCGGCTCGCAGAAAAAAGGCTTGGCCTTCTATGTAACCAGGCCTCGACCGATGCCTCCTTTGTTCACTCCCGTGACATAATAAACCGTATCTATCCCGGACAACTGACTTGTCTTTTTAGTCCTCAGCATGGTTTTTTTGCTGACAAACAGGATAACATGATTGAATCAGCTCACCAGCGTGATCCGGTCAGCGATCTGCCGGTTTTCAGTCTTTATGGCCGGGAACGTAAACCAACCGCGGAGATGCTGGACAATCTTGATGTTCTGCTCATTGATTTAATAGATATCGGTACCAGGGTGTATACTTTCATGTATACTGTAGCCTATTGCCTTGAGGCGGCAGCTGAACAAGGCAAACAGGTAATTATCCTTGATCGCCCCAACCCCCTGGGCGGAATTGAAATTGAGGGTAATATCCTCATGGATGATGTCCGATCCTTTGTCGGTCTCTATCCTATCCCTATGCGGCACGGCTTAACCCTGGGAGAACTTGCCGGTTTATTTAACCATGAATATGGTTTAAGGGCAGACCTGACCGTAATTCCCATGTCAGGATGGCGACGGTCAATGATGTTTACCGACACCGGCCTGCCCTGGGTTTTTCCTTCACCCAATATGCCGACACCAGCTACTGCCCTGGTTTATCCCGGTCAGGTAATCTGGGAGGGGACAAATATATCCGAAGGACGTGGAACCACCCTGCCCTTCGAGCTTTTCGGCGCACCGTTCTTTATCCATGAGGAATTACAAGCCGCTATCACTAAGAACACGCTGCCGGGTTCTATTCTTCGTCCCCTGGTTTTTGAACCTACTGCCAATAAATGGAGAGGAGAACAGTGCCGGGGGTTCCATCTTCATGTTACAGATGAACTTAAATTTAAACCATACCTGACAACACTGACCATATTGCAGGCAGTGCTTAAATTATACCCGGAAAATTTTCAATATAAAGATCCACCCTATGAATATGAATATAAAAAACTCCCGCTTGATTTAATTATCGGTTCCAGCCTGATCCGTAGGGCGCTTGTGCAGGATGTGCCGGTTTTCGAGCTTGAAGAAAGCTGGCAGGAAGAACTGCGGGAATATGACCTGCTGCGGCATAAATACTTTCTATATGACTGAACAAGGATCCAATATGGCTTATATCCAACCTGTAATTCTTGCCGGTGGCACAGGTTCCCGGCTCTGGCCTCTTTCAAGGGAACTATATCCCAAGCAGCTTTTAAAACTGACTGGAGATTTTTCCCTGCTGCAAGCTACTGTTAAAAGGGTGCTTGCCCTGGACAACACCCTGCCGCCCCTTGTTATTGTTGGCGAAGAACACCGCTTCATGGCCTTGAATCAACTCAAGGAAACCGCGCCGGAACTTAAATTTGATCTACTGCTTGAACCGGTAGGCCGCAATACAGCTCCAGCAGTCTATGCTGCCGCCGTATATGTTGATCAGCAAAATAGTGATGAAGATGTTATTTTACTGGTTTTACCGGCTGATCACCTTATCCGCCGTCAGAACAAATTTAACGAAAGCGTAATCCAGGCCGCGAAACTGGCAGAACAGGGCCTGCTTGTCACCTTCGGCATCAAGCCGCAAAGCCCGGAAACCGGCTATGGATATATAGAAAAAGGCGAAGGCTACGAGGTTAAATCCTTCGTGGAAAAACCTGACAAGGCAACGGCAGAAAGCTATTTGTCTGCCGGGAATTATTTCTGGAACAGTGGAATGTTTGCCTTCAGCGTCTCTACCCTGATAAGTGAAATGGATATCTGGTCACCGGAAATCGGCCCATTCATGCGCGAGGCGATTTATAAAGGAAGTGAAGATCCCCCGTTTTTTCGCTTAAAGCGCGAGGCAATGATCAAGGCACCAAATGATTCCATTGACTATGCTTTAATGGAAAAATCCACCCAGGTTGCCGTGGTTCCGGCTGATCTGGGCTGGAGTGATATTGGTTCCTGGAAAGCGCTCTGGGCAGTGGCAGAAAAGGATGATGAGCAAAATCTTCTTCAAGGAGATGTTATAGCGGAAGATGTAAAAAATTGTTTAATCCGCTCGGAAAACAAATTGGTTGCGGCAGTAGGCCTGCGCGATACCCTGGTGGTAAATACCGCTGACGCGGTACTGGTGGCCCCCCTGGACAGCTCCCAGGACGTTAAAAAAATCGTTAACCGCTTAAAGGCTGAAAAAAGAGAGGAACATCAACTTCACCTTACGGTTTTCCGCCCCTGGGGCAGCTATACAATCCTTGAAGAGCAACCGAACTTCAAAATAAAAAGAATTACAGTAAATCCCGGGGTGAAACTTTCACTGCAAATGCATCATCACCGTTCCGAGCATTGGGTGGTTGTTAAAGGTACAGCCAGAGTTACATGTGGTGAAGATGTCTATCTTGTTCTGGAAAATCAGTCATCTTATATACCATGTGGAGAAAAACACCGGCTGGAAAATCCAGGCGTCATCCCTCTTGAACTTATTGAAGTGCAGAACGGCAGCTACCTGGGAGAAGATGACATAATCCGTTTTGATGATGATTTTGGGCGCTGAGAGCCGGAAACCAGGAGCCAGAGGGCAGAGAGCAGAAGAGGGAAACCTGGCGATTATCGCCTCGTTACCCTACTATAATATACCTGTTCGCTGTCCTTACGGCCTGGACAAGACAGCTGTTTTCCGGCAAAATTATTTTACCGGGCTTAATGACGAGCTGATGGAGGCCTTTCTGCAAAGCGGATTCAGGCGTAACGGGAACACCTTGTATTGCATGGCCTGTCATGATTGCCGGGCCTGCCTGCCCATCAGGTTAAATCCTTCAGAATTACGGCTCAACCGTAATCAACGAAGAACCTGGAAAAAAAATAACGATCTTGATATTGAAATTTCTCCTCTCAGGGTTACTGATGAGAAATTAATCCTTTGCGAAAAATTTCTCCGCCACCGCTATCCATCTGAAGATAATTCCGCCATAAATTATTACAGTGGTTTTTTCATGAACAACATAACCGGCACATTTGAACTGCTATATCGTCATGACGGAAAACTGCTTGGAGTAGCGATTGTCGATATCGGTGCCGATTTTCTTAATGGCGTCTATTTTTACTTTGATCCGGACGCAGGTAGTCGTAGTCCCGGGACTTACAACATCCTCTATCTAAATGAATTCTGTCGTCAAAATAAAATAAAATATTTTTATCTCGGGTTTCTAATTAAAGAAGTCAAGGCCATGAGCTACAAACAAAACTTTAAGCCTCATTATCTTCGTATAGATGAAAAGTGGCAATCTTTTGCCCGTTGAATAAACGTAACTATTCAGCTGCACTTCATCCCCAAAAAATCAGCCATAAACAATGCGATTTTTTAAGCAAAACTCTATCGTTACAAAATTAAGCATTGGCCTGTTAATCCTTTTTCTTTTTTTCATAATTGGCCATTTTGCCAGAGAACAAGTAATCTTTTTTGAACAATGGATCGACAGCCTTGGTTCTCTTGGTATGATAATGTATTTATTGTTTATGCTCCTGCTGCCCCTGGCCGGCATAACCCAGTCCATCATGATCTTTACCGCCGGTTCCCTGTTTGGATTCATCCAGGGAATTGCCATTATCATTCCAGGTACAATAATCAACTCAACCCTAGCTTACCTGCTTGGCCGTTTTTTCTTTTCCGAAAAAATAAATAAATCCCTGACGCGCAGGTCGAAACTTGCCCGGGTTATTAAACGAGCCCAGCAAGAAAAAGCCTTACAGCTTATAGTACTTCGCTTAATTCCTCTTCCCGCGGTTCCAGTCTGTGAAGCCATGGGTGCTGCGGGCATTTCCTTTTTACCCTTTCTTGTTTCCTGCATGGGAGCCATACCGACGGATCTGACCATTCTTTATTTTGGTTATACTGCGGCCGGCATAACAAAAAAAGCAAGTGGAATTAAGTCCATCTCCGGTTTATCTACTGTCTTCCAGCTTGTCGGCCTGGCTGTTTTATTTTTTCTGGTTATTGTTATGATCAGTTACGCTGAAGCCAAAACTCATAAGGACTGACAAAAATCATTCTTTACCACAATACCTGTTCATTCTAAATCCCTTATTCTTGAATTCCTGTAATAAAAACGCAACTATTCAGCTGCACTTCATCTGCGCACGATCAGGCTGTCTTACATAGCACAAGTATGCTGCACCAGCCAGATCAAGCACAGCTAAAGCACATCTG
>JANTFJ010000254.1 GCA_024763495.1 Desulfobulbaceae bacterium
TGTTGCACAGTTGGAATTGGTATTGGACGAGATCATCATTGATCGGCCTGCCCCTGAAAACGTTGAGCAACCGTGTGCAGATAAAGGCTATGCCGGTAAGCCGGCATTAGAAGCCATTGTAGCCAGAAACTACAGTGCGTACGTAAAACACCGAGGTGAGGAAATTGCCGAAAAGAAGGCCAATCCCGGTTATCGCGCTCGCCGATGGGTTGTGGAAGTAAGCCACTCATGGTTCAACCGATTCCGGAAAATCCTTGTACGTTACGAAAAACTTACTGAGTCATATCTGGCCCTGCTTCATATGGCAGCTGCAATTATTGCTTTCAGGAAAGCAGGTGTTAATTACGGATAAGTTCTTAATCTGTAACTTTCTGAGTTATGATAAAACAGCCGACATAATTATTATATTAGCAGGATATTTCGGAATAGGCAGGTTTTCACTTATTCTCGCTGCACATCGTGTGCAGCTTAAGGGGTGTTCGCCGCAAATCACCAATGGGGGACAGTTTTGAAAACTGTCCCGAATGATTCGTTCGGCGTCCAAAACCGCTACAATTCAAGCCCAAACATTCGGGTAAAGTATTCCGGCAACGCAAGTCAGAAAGTTGAGTTAAGTGAAATAAGAGAATCCGGCAGATTTCAGTGACTGGTTTTCTTTAATGCTTAAATCTGGTATTAAACTCTTTTGCCTAAGTTATTTGAAGCTGCTTGGCATTGTCACCTTTTCTCAGCGGATGAAGATGCAAATATACTGCTATACTGCAAGCGGCTTGTTTTTTTTTTAACCGACTAATCAAAGTTGCGCTTACAGGTTGAATTCAAGAATGATGAAAATCAGCATTGGCTTTATTTATTCTTTTTCCACCCAGGTGGAAATGGCTAAAAATGTCATTGATGAATTTAATGAAAAGCCAGAACTTTTTTTTGGCTATGGAATTCTCGATGATGCCATCCCGGTGGCCAGACAAATGATAACTAACGGAGCGGAGTCTATTGTTGCGATAGGTGGGACAGCAAAAATTCTCGAAAAAAATGTTTCTGTGCCGGTTATTCCCATTCGTGTCGGCATTCTTGATATTATTAAAGCAGTGGAAATTGCCCGTAATTTTTCTTCCCAACTGGCTATTACTACTGAAATTCCGGTCAAGGGGATTGATTTAATTGAAAGCCTTTATCATGTTAGTGTCAAACAGATAATTTTTACCGATAAAAATGATTTCCAGTATGGCTTGACTAAAGCGGTACATGATGGTTGTCAAGTAATTATCGGCAAAAGCAAACTGGCGGTGGAATTGGCTGAGCAATATGGGGCCAAGGGCGTTCTCGTTACCTATGATCAGGATGTTTTGCGGGCGGCTTTGGATGAAGCACTTCGGATGGCCATGCTCAGACGTCGTGAAAAAGAACAGTATATTCTCCTGGAAACCATTTTTGACAATCTTTCCGAGGGTATTATTGTCATTGACAAAAATGAGGAGATTACCCGTTTTAATTTGGCAGCTTCTCATATTCTTAATTGCCGGCCCCAGGAGGTGATTGGCTCAAAAGCCTCTTGCCACTTTCCTGAATTGGGTATGACGGAAATTTTAAATGGCAGAAAAAGTATGGAAAACGAGTTGGTTGCCATTGGTTCATTGCAGATTCTGGTTGATAATGCCCCCATTGTTCTAGATGACAAAATTATCGGAGTTGTCAGTACTTTTCGCCGAGCTTCTGAAATTCAGAAAATGGACAGCAAAATCCGCAAAGCTTTAAGGCGAGGCGGTTTTAGAACCCAATATACTATCGACCATTTGGTTAGTAACAGCCAAAAAGTTAAAGATGTTATAGCTGCAGCCCGGAAATATGCCCGCGTTGACCTGACAATTTTATTGATTGGCGAAACCGGTACCGGGAAGGAAGTGCTTGCTCAATCTATCCATAACCTTAGTCTCAGGCGTAATGGCCCATACGTAGCAATTAACTGTAGTGTGTTGCCGGAAAATCTTCTGGAAAGTGAACTTTTTGGCTATGAAGAGGGAGCTTTTACCGGAGCCCGCAAGGGGGGTAAGCCAGGGCTTTTTGAGCTGGCTCAGAGTGGTACTATTTTGCTGGATGAAATTAACACTATTCCTCTGAATTTACAGGCAAAATTGTTGCGGGTTTTACAGGAAAGGGAAGTGATGCGGATTGGTGGTGCCCAGATAATCCCCATCGATGTCAAGATCATTGCTGCCGCCAATCAAAATATTTTTAAAGATCTCCAAAAACAGAGGTTTCGCCCGGATCTTTATTACCGGCTTAATCAACTATGCATTACCTTGCCCCGCTTGCAGGAGCGTCAGGAAGACATCCCGGAACTGGCCAAGGTAATTTTCAGAGAAATGCAGCAAAAATTTGGCAAACCCTTCTTCTTGTTGCCGAATGAATGCCTGAAGCGTTTCGCTGAGCTTTCCTGGCCCGGTAATGTCAGGGAAATGCAAAACGTGCTTGGCAGGTTGGCCCTTTTGTGCGATCGCAAAGATGATGTGCTGAAATTTATTGATAAAATTGTCGCTGAAGAAAAAAACCATTATAATGGGATGATGCGGCATGACGTGAAATACATGGACGATGTTCCTGAAAATCCTCCTGAAGCTGTCGTTGGGGGCAGGTCAATGTTGAAAGAGTTGGAAAAAGACGTTATTCAGGAAACCCTTACAATATGCAATCATAATATCAGTAAAGCCGCCAGGTCTTTGGGGGTCAGCAGAACCACTTTATATCGTAAAATGAATGATTATCAGCTACGGTTAAAGAAATAGTTATTGTTTTAAAAATTCTTTGTTATTTTTTTGGATGTCCTTTTGCTATGTTCCATTTATGTACTGTTATGTTACATGTAGTCCTATATATGGACATAGGATAGGCTGTTTCTGAAAAGAATCTCCATTCTATTCCCTCCTCAATGTTAATGATAAAATCCTTTAAAGATAAGTAGTTATCTCATTGATGCAGTCGTCATCCGCA
This sequence comes from Desulfobulbaceae bacterium, assembly GCA_024763495.1. Lineage (GTDB taxonomy): Bacteria > Desulfobacterota > Desulfobulbia > Desulfobulbales > SURF-16 > JANTFJ01. The sequence continues at coordinate 2,989 of JANTFJ010000254.1, forward strand.
GGGTATCCCGCTGACATGCATATGGCATGACTATTGCAAGTCACCATTTTATATATGTATTTTAACCTGAGAAATTGCAAGGAGGGGGAAATGAGAAAAAAAACTATGTGTTTGTTGATCATGATGGTTTTTGCGGTGATTTTGGCTGTTGGTTGCGCTACTCACAAAGCCACCGTTACAGACAACAGTAAAATAGAAGCTGTTAACTTCGATTTATGCTCTTCGGTAAAAATTACTAAAGTTTGTTATTATATGAAGAAATATAAAGGAGCTCCACGTCTCCATTTTGACGTTACCATCAAAAATATTTCATCGGAACCCAAACGTTTCCGTCTGGTGATTTTCCTTCCTGATGGTGTTGCCGGTGGAGGTTTCTATCCCCGTAAAGGAAAAAATCCTGTCATTAAACCAGGGGCGGAACTTTCCAGGACTTTTCCCATGTATTACCAAAAATTGCCATCCGGTTATACCATCCGGGTACAGGAACTGTAAACTCGTGCTTTCGTGAGCAATGTGTTGACTAATGAGGGGATAAGCCCTGCAACTCAAACCGGTTTTTTCGGCCCGCAAATAAGTGCTCTTATCAGAGCATTGCATAAGTTTCTTCATCAGAACCTTTGCCTGATGGCAAAGAACCCGTGAAGCACTTAACCTTTTCTTGTTTTTCAAACAAGAAAATTACCTGTAAAGCCCTCAAAATCATTCTAAAATAAAGGAGTTTGATTATGAAAAAGACTATGACTTTCTTGCTCATTGCCTGTTGTTTCTCTTTGTTTATCGGTCAGCCGAAAACGGCAGACGCCCGCATGAAATTCCTCTCTTTCGGGACCGGTAGTCCGGCCGGAACCTATTATTTTCTTGGGGCCGGTTTTGCCAGTATGATTAACAAGCGATTACCGGGAATACGGGTAACCGCTGAATCAACCGCCGCTTCACTTGAAAATGCGACATTGATCAGTCGCGGCAAAATGGATATGGGTTTGGCGGCCATGGGAACTTTGGCCAAACTGAAGGCAAGGGGGATTGATATTTCGAAGATCAGGCTGATAGCTATTGGACATACCAGCGATGCCCACTGGATTGTCCGAAAGGATTCGCCGATCAAATCAATCAATGATTTCAAGGGTAGACGCATTGGTGTCGGTCCTGCCGGCAGTGCCACTTTAAGTGTCTTTTCCAAAGATGCTCTAAAGCAGGGGTGGGGATTGACATTTAAAGACTTCGATCCCAAATATATATCATTTTCCGAGATTATTACCGGTATCCGCGACAATACTATTGATGCCGGCAATATTTGTGCAGGGACACCGGTGGCCGCTATCATGGAGCTTGCCAATGATGTTCCCATTCGCCTGATTGGCATATCCCCTGAGCATTATCGTCGACTCCATGAAGGAAATCAAATCTTTCAACTGAAAACCATCAAAGCCGGTACTTATAAAGGTATTGATCAGGATGTTACGACCTATTGTGCGCCGCAAATGTGGATCTGCAGCGCTTCTCTGCCCGAAGAGCTGGTTTATAAAATTATTAAGATTGTTTACGATAACAGTGAAGATAGGAATGCCATTCACCCGATGGCCAAAATGTACACGGTAGAGAATGCTTTTCGTGGCTA
>JANTFJ010000255.1 GCA_024763495.1 Desulfobulbaceae bacterium
GCTACCCTTCTCTACCCCTTTAAATGTTCGGATAGTGCCCCAGATTTGTTCGTTTCGGCGTGTTCACTATAGTATACTATGTGAATCACGCCTAAACTGGCGAAGAGGTAAGCGAACGTAGTGAGACTCCATGTGCTTTAGCTGTGCGTGATAAGGCTGGCACCCATACTACGGGCATAAACTTCGCATACTAATGCTATGTAAGACAGACTTATCGCGTGCAAATGAAGTGCAGCTGAATAGTTACCACAAATTTCTTACTGCAAGCCCGTTAAGGGCTCGGTAAAAGATGGTTTAGCCACCAAGATTGTCTTGCTGTCAGGCCCCCGGCAGGTTGGGAAAACCACCATGGCCAAGCAGCTGGCGGCAGCAAATTATTATCTGAATTATGATGCCACTGCTGACCGTAAGATTATCATAGCAGAAGAGTGGGATCGGAATGTGGAGCTGGTTATTTTTGATGAGCTTCATAAAATGAGGAACTGGAAATCGTGGATTAAGGGTATTTATGATATAGAAGGAGTAAATCCTGCCTTGCTAATTACCGGTTCAGCAAGGCTTGACACCTGTAAAAAGGGCGGAGAATCTTTGGCCGGCCGTTTTTTTCCTTTCAGGTTGCATCCGTTAACCGTTAAGGAAATCCATAACAAACTGGGTGAACAGCCGGAACATGCCCTGGAAAAACTATTAAATGTCGGCGGGTTTCCTGAACCATATTAAAAAAACAGTCCATCCTTTGCCAAACGCTGGCGCCGGGTTCATACGGATACAATTATCCGGCAGGATCTCCTTGATCTGGCAGGTACAACTTATTGAAGTAAAAACCAGTGATGATTCATTTTCTCCGGCTCTGTTCCATTTCCATAAATTCATGACCGGTGCCGACCCCATACAATTAGTTTACCGGTTAAAACGCCGGAAGACAAAAGGCGCGGCCACCATGCTGCCCGTCCATGAATATCTGCAAAATATTCATTTCGGCTGAAATTAGCCTGTGCCGACCCAGAAATCAGACTTTTTGCCTCTGTCTACGATGGGCAAGTTTTTTTACCACCCGTTGCTGTATTTTTTTGCGGATATTCTCTTTATCGCGGCACCAGGACGAATCAATCTGGAGATAAATCCGTAAACAATCAACGGTTAAATCCGGGTCATTATCCCACCAGGCAAATGAAAAAATTAAATTTGCTAAATCGGCAATTCGTTGCCGCACTCTTAGTTTTCCAACGAACCGGCAATCATCAAGATCTATAATATGAATATCAACCTGTCCTGAATGTTCAACCCAGATAAAATTACTTATCTTGGCATCACCATGGAAAATGCCGGCCTGATGTATGGCGGCCAGAAAAGACGTCGCGTAACTTATAATGATTTTTTTCTTCTCAGGATCGGCAAATTCCTGCTGCAGCAGTTCTTTCTCCTTGTCCGGCCGCACATACTCATAGAGACAGGTTGTTCCCCGGTAAGTAAATCCTTTTCCACTATCCACTGCCGCCAGCAATAATGGTGTTGAAATATGCCGTTCTTCCATCAGGCCGGCCTTTTGCCGGATCTTGACGGCAAGAGAAGGCCGGATAATTCGCCTGAGCAGGAAGATAAAATTTTTGACAAAATAATGTTTTACTATATACCGAGTGCCCTGAAAATCTAGCAGTGATACCCGTGAGCGTTTTTCCCGTTTGAAATCTTTTATTCCATAGTTGAACAGCAAAGACGGATCAGCCAATATGATATCACGTAATGAGTCATCAAGATGACGATGAATATAACCATAAATGTTATTATGGGATATGAAATCTCGTTCAGGCATCGATAATTTTTTCAGCCAGCTTTACAATTTTTTCAGCTCGTTTTTCCCAGGTATATTGGCTGGAGCGTTGCCAGCCGTTCTGGGCTAGTTCTTTTCTCAAGGGCTCATCCCGCAAAAGAGTCAGAATCCCGTCGGCAAGTGAAGCAGGCTCATCCGGCCGGACAAACAGCGCTTCTTTATCCGTAACAATCTCCCTCATGCTCGGCAGATCAGAAACCACTACTGCCACTCCGGCTGCCAGGGCCTCAATAAGCTTTAACGGGCTGGTAAAACAGGCGCTGATACGATCTTTGCCGGAATTAGGGATTACGGCAACCTGCGCCTTTGTCATAAATGAAAAAATTTCAGCAGGTTTAACGTATCCCCTGCTTATCAGCCGTTTTTGGTTAATAAGTTTTTTTACCCGCGCCTGCGCGGCAAATTTCCTGTCAAGTTGGCCGATAATTTCGAGACTGTAATGGGTCGGCATAAGTTCAAGCGCTTTTATAAGTACATCCACACCTTTCCAGCCATAGCGGGTAGTTCCCACATAAACAAACGATGACAGCTCTCCTTTAACGAAAGATTTTCGGCTTAAGGTGTCGATTCTTTTTGCACTGCTGGGAATAACCGTCCTGATTCCCCGAAAGGCATATTGTTTTTCCAGGGCCTCTTGCAACCCTTTGGAGATAAAAATTACCCCGTCTGCCCTGGAAAAAACTTTTTTCTCAAGTTGCAGGTCAACGGCAGAGGACTTTTTCTTTTCAGCAAAAATTTCATGGGCCTCAAAGATAAAAGGGACAGGCATATCAGCCAGAAAAGCGGCTGTCTGGAGATGACGGGTAAAAAAAATATCCGGTTTACTGTTTTTTAAAGCGCGTTCCAGGCTGAAATTATAAATTTTGTGACTTGATATCGGCCCCAGGGATTTTCGGACAAAGCAGACCTGAAGATTAGGGGGCCTGGTCAGGCCATAGTAGTTAAAAATATCAGTGCTGCCATGACTGCCTTGCGGCAAATAAAGAATGAGGCTGCTTACCTGTCCGGCCAGGTAAAGGCAGGTATTGATCACCTGTACGGCCCTGGCGGTTTGGGCCGGTAAAATTTCAGGGTAACAGTAGGCTATCCTCATTGAAGATCATCTTCTCCGGGAGTCCAGGCATCAGGAGCGGCGGAATGATGCTGAGCGAACTGGAGAATACCCGCGATTTTTTCATGTATTTTTTGAAACATCGCTTTTGTCGGTTTTTTTCTGTTAAAACCCGGGCAGGGGATGTCAAAATGCTTTTTTAAAAAAAGGATAAAATCATCAACAGCATTCCGATCGCATCCTTCAGCCAGAGCAATATCCATCAGCTCCGGCAACGAATTAAGTTCACGACACTGATAGACAAGTCGCGGCAAAGTGTAAAATAGAGGGCCAAAGGTAATGACCGGCTTATATTTCTGTAATGCCTCAAACCCTGCCAGGGAATTAAAAGTTATCACCAGCTTTGCCTTGTCAAGTAATGCGGGCATGGGATATTTATATAAAAAAAGAATTTCAGGATGTTGCTCTTTGTATTCAGCACTGATAATCCCGGGCCGGGCAGGATGCTCCTTTACCACAAATTTTAAATTCTTTTTTTTGTCCTTGTTCATTTTGTCTAAAGCTCTGGCAGTGACGGAAGTCAGGTATTCCATATCGTTGATTTTAAGGGGATTCGGGACTTCGCCGCATATCTCATTGCCCTGCAAGGGCAGCAGGATAAATGCTTCTGGCAGGGTAACTGATGACTGGTCAGGCCGATTCCTGCCGCTTGATTTTAAAGACTGATGCTTCAGATCCCGCAACAGCGATCGGGTGGGGCGAAGATCGGGATGCCGGGAAACCCACCAGGGATTGCGCTGATATCTTGCCTTCTGCCACAGCGAGGCTAAAGAGGACGGCTTTTTTGTTTCAGGCATAGTATAGCGGACATCAGGCACCTTGACCGGCAGGACAGCGGATCTGCGGGACGCGAACTCCCAGCGTTTCTGCCATATAGATGGTTCAAAAACACGTAAAGGCTCACAAAACGCTCCGCAGGATTCTCCCCGAAAAAATCCGGCACCGAGATAACATACCGGCAGGTCACATTCTTTGGCAATAGTGGTAATACAGGCAGAATCAAGAAAATTTTTCGTTTGGGTAACAATTAAATTTATCTTCTTTTGGGTTACATACTCCTGCAAAAAGGATAAATAGCCGACGGCCAGATCATAAAAAGCCTTTTTTGTTTTTTGATCTTCAGTAAGCCGGTAAAAATGTGTTTGACTAAGGGTCTGTTCTATCCGCAGTGAATTTTGTTTTTGATCTTGCCCCGGTTCCACTTCATATAAATGCACAGCGTCATCACATTGTTTACCAAGAAAGAGTCCTATCATTGGATCAGACGTCATAAACGTCACGTTGTGCCACTTTCTCAGGTACATGCCAAAGGCGTAATCAAAACGCATTTTATGAACAAGATATAGAATATTTGCCATTTTTTATTACTATTCACTTAAATATCTATTGCTGTTTTCAGGTAACTGCTCACAGGGCACCAGATCTTTCCGCGATAGTAAGCGTTCACCAGCACCTCATCTTTGTCCATTCGGAGTCTCGTTCCTCGCTTACCTGGGCCTGCTTACATAGCAACAGTATGCGGCGCAGACCCAACTGAACTAATCTAAGGCACTGGAGGTAACTACTCATGGGGTAAGCGCCTAATGAGTGCAAACCTCAGTATTTGTAACTGGTTGCAGGGTGCCGTAGATTTTCGTGATCAGACTGGCGCA
>JANTFJ010000256.1 GCA_024763495.1 Desulfobulbaceae bacterium
AAATTGAAAACTTTCTTTGAAATAAACAACTTGCATCTACTGTTAAGGGACTTATCCAGAGCCTTAATTTCTCTTCCAGTTTATCTGGGCTAGGGCTTACTCAAAAATAACTTTGCATTATGCCCGGATTTTACTGATCAGGATTCCAGCCTCATAAAGCCCGAACAGGGGCAGGGCCAGGAGAAAAGTTGACAAGGGATCGCCGGCAGCCAGAAGAAAGGCCAGTACTACAATCAGCGGATAAAAATATTTACGCCGACTGCTGAAATAATCTTTCGGTACCAGTGCGGTACGGCCGGCCACAACCATCAGGAAGGGGATCTCAAAAGCCAGGCCAAAAGCCAGAGAGGTTCTGACCACAAAGGTAAGGTAAGAATCAAGGCGGGGCAGGGGCTCAAGGTCAGGCCCGGCAAAACTCATAAAAAAATCGAGTAGTTCCGGCATTACGACAAAATAGGCAAAACCCGTGCCGCAGGCAAAAAGCAGGGTGGCCCAGAATACTACCAGTCGGCCTGTTTGTTTTTCCCACTCATGCAGACCTGGAGCAATAAACATCCAGGCCTCATAGAGCCATACTGGGAAACTGGCAATAATTCCCACCAGCACGGAAATTTTCAGATAACAGACAAAAGCCTCGGTAAGATTAGTATAAACAAGCCGGTTCAAAATCGGCTGGGAGGAAAAGAGCGGAACCATGAGGAATTCAGAAATAGGCCGGGCAAAAATATAGGCAATCAGGCTGCAAAACAGCAAGAAGGCAAAAGAAATAATTACCCGTTGACGCAACTCCCGGAGATGCCCGGCAAAATGATCGGCAAAATAGGTCATTACTGCTTAATCTGCTATGAACCTGTTGTGTTATCGGAATCAGGATGAGAACGGCCAGCTGTAATCCGGGCCTCTTCGTCATCTTTCTTTTTGCCGGGTCTTTCCTGGTCGATCATTTCTTCCTGGAAATTTTCTTTAAGAGCATTTGTCGTCTTTTTTAACTCGTTAAGATGTTTTGCCATGGTTCTGGCCAGACCCGGAAGTTTATCCGGGCCAACAACAATCAGGGCCAGGGCCATGATCAGTATGAGTTCCGGGAGACCGATGCCGAACATAACGAGAAAAATCCTTATAGCTAAATTTTCAAGGTGCCCTGGTGAGAGACAGGAAAAATGATAACAGGTGAAATCTACGGCATTTATCTTTCGCTGTCAAGCCGGACAGCCGCTTGACCTGAATATCATTTCTGCTGACGCCTCCTGTTTTCGGCCGGTCTCCGGGACAACTAATCAAAGTAATCAGTCTAACCCATTTGACTTTTTCCATCCCTTTGGCTATTGTCCTGACAGCGCTCAATGAAGTACATTCAGACGGTGACAATCCCATAACTGTAAGGGATTCAGGGACACCGCCATGTCCGTGCTCCACGCCCTGAGATAATACATCGGGATAATACATCGGTATGAGCGCCGACATTGTCCTTTTCGGTAAAATTAATTTAAACAGCCCTGTCCTGTTCTATGATTATTATGCTTTGTGTAATCTCACCGGGGCTGCTTTTTTCGGTAAACTCTATCCTGTAAGCGTTTACCAGTGCCTTATATTCGTTCATTTGGCCCTGCGCCGCATACTGTTGCTATGTAAGCAGGTCAGGTAAGCGAGGAACGAGACTCCGAAATGGACGAAGATGAGGTGCTGGTGAACGCTTACTGCTTTGTTTATGGCTTGAGGATATTTATGTTCAGCCATACTGATTACGTTTGAGGAGACTAAGATGGCTAATGTCGTGGTAGTTGGAACCCAGTGGGGTGACGAAGGTAAAGGCAAAATTGTTGACCTGCTGACTCGTTACGCTGATTATGTTGTTCGTTTTCAGGGCGGCAATAATGCCGGACATACCCTGGTGGTTGAAGGGAAAAAATTTATTTTCCATCTCATCCCTTCCGGGATTCTCTATGAAGACAAACAGTGCCTGATTGGCAATGGTGTTGTTCTTGACCCCGGTGTCCTGCTTGAAGAGATGACTGAACTGGCTGACAGCGGCCTGCCGGTAAAACCGGATCGTTTGACTATCAGTGAACGTACTCACCTTATCATGCCCTACCATCGCGCCCTTGATCTGGGCAGTGAATCAGTCAAGAAAAAAGGGGCGAAAATCGGCACTACCGGTCGCGGTATCGGCCCCTGCTATGGAGATAAGATTCTTCGTTCCGGAATTAAAATTGGTGATCTGCTTGATGACAATCTGTTTCGGGACAAATTAGAACAAAACATTATTGAAAAAAATCGAATACTTACAGAAAATTATGGCCAGGAAGCACTTTCATACGATGAAATTTATGGTCAATTCCAGGAATATGCTGAAAAGCTGGCTTCATTTATAGGTAATGTTTCGGTGAAACTTGATGAAGGGCGGAAAGCTGGAAAAAATATACTCTTTGAAGGAGCACAGGGAACCCAGCTTGACATTGATCACGGGACTTATCCCTTTGTAACATCGTCAAATACCATTGCCGGCAATGCCTGTATCGGGTCCGGTTTCGGCCCGGCTCACATTGACGAAGTTGTCGGAATTCTCAAGGCTTATACCACCAGGGTCGGCGAAGGACCATTTCCTACTGAACTTTTTGACAATGTCGGTGATGCCATTCAGAAAAAAGGTGGTGAATTCGGGGCAACCACTGGACGGAAGCGGCGATGCGGCTGGCTTGATGCTGTTGTGGCCAATGAGGCTGTTCGCTTAAATGGTGTTACCGGGCTGGCAATTACCAAACTTGATGTCCTCAGCGGCCAGGGGAATTTAAAAATTGCCACTTCTTATAAGGCAAATGGCAAAACATTTACCGCCATGCCCGGCAATATCAGGACAACTCAGAAACTTGAGCCGGTTTATGAAGAAATTGCCGGCTGGCAGGAGGATATCACTGCGGTCAGAAGCCTGGAAGACCTGCCGGTCAGCGCCAGGGATTACCTGAAAAGAATTGAGGATTTAACCGGTACGGCACCTTGCATCGTCTCGGTTGGACCGGATCGGGCCGAGACATTGCTGCTTAGAAATCCCTTTGACAGGTAAATTACTTTCTTGTTGCCGGAGGCTGTCCGAGAACAGACTTTTTCTCTCAAATCAAGCGAGGCACGAGACTCCGAGAAAATGGCATTCTCGGCTAACCTCCCAGCCCAGATAAACTGGAAGAGAAATTAAGGCTCTGGACTCTGTTTAGTACTCGCTTGACGGGTATAAGGCCCTTAACAGTAGATGCAAATTGTTTATTTTAAAGAAAGTTTTCAATTTCTTGCCACTTTTTTTCAGTACCCCCTTGAGGGGTGTAAAAAACACGAAAATTAATTCAACTGCTCACAGGGTGCCGTAGATTTTCGTGATCAGGTCGGCGCAGCGTATTAGTCATACGTAAACCGGGCTGATCGCGGAGGTAAGCGAAGACTCCGAATATGCTGTGCCCTGTGAGCAGTTACCAAAAATATTTGGTAGGTAACAGTATACCCCTTTCGATCGGTAAACCATTTATCCAGTTCCCTGATCCGGCGGCGATTTAATATTGGGACGGAAGGCTGAAACCCCGAAGTACCTGTTTTTTGTAAATGTCGTAACAGTTCAAGCAGAGAACCATACCTGCGGCTGAGTTGCAATTCAGTTATCTCAACATGGCTGAACACCTGTTCAAGTGATTTTTGCAGTTGTTCTCTGTTTAAAAAAGAGGCAGCAGCCAATTGAACATGGCTGTCCAGCACATTACTAAAAGCGATCTGCAATTCCTCCAGGGTTTGCGGGCCGAATATCGAACAAATGAACCAGCCCTCTTCTTTAAGCTGTTTTCCTATTCGGCCAAAAGCTTTATGGGGCTGCTCAAACCACTGCAGAGCGCCATTACTGGTAATTAAATCAAATTTTCTTTCTCCAGCCAGGTACTTTTCAGCATCAACGCAAAGGAAATCAATCTTTTCACTCCGTATCTTTCTGCCGGCCTGTTCCACCATGGCCTCAGAAAAATCAAGAGCGCAGATCCGGGCAGCAGGATATTTATCATGAAGCAGAGATGTATAATTTCCGGTTCCACAGCCGATTTCCAAAATTGTGCCGGTTTGGTATCGAGGCAACAGCTCGGCAAGGCAAGCGGCTGTTTCTTTCTGGACATCAGCATATTCATCATAGCTGACAGCGGCTCTGGAGAATTTTAAACGTACTGCTTCTTTAGCCCGCCGGCAGGGCAGGAAAAAATCAGCTGCCAGAAAGCACATATGACCGCCATGAGGTATTATCCGTACCTGTGAATTAATAATCCGGGGAAGTTGAACAACAGGGGCAACAATATCTTTTTCGCCATGGATAACCGTAATATCCAGGTTTGGAATTATCTTGTCCGGCAGACTGTAAGCGGCTAGATAATCAAGCCCGGCATCAAGGACTTCAAGATCAGTCTCAGCAATAATATTGTCCCGCATCTCACGAACAAATTTTCTATATGCCTTTTTGTGACCGAGAAAACACTTACGGAAAAAATCATCCAGAAAGGATTCCGGCTCTACGTGAAGATTCTTGCGAATAGCCTCAATTTCATTTATCGGCCAG
>JANTFJ010000257.1 GCA_024763495.1 Desulfobulbaceae bacterium
TCGCGAGCGTTGAAACGGGCACATGGCGGCATCCCTGAAACGCTTACAGGCCGTGCCTTCTCAAAAGTCAAGGTGTGGTTTATTGATCGCTATCCAAGATAGAGTTACCGGCTTGCGGCAAGTCCTGGTTGCGAATAACGAATTATACCGCTGACAATCTGTTCGGCAATGACGGCAAGATAAGAGTCACTGCGTAACCTTTTCTCTTCCCCGGCATTACTTATAAAGCCGATCTCAGCCAGGATGGCCGGCATTCTCGCCCCGATCAATACGACAAAGGGCGCTTTTTTGACTCCAAGATTGGGGACATGATAATTACGCAGGCCGGCAAAAAGCTGCTCCTGGACGCTACTTGCCAGCCGGGCGGATTCCTCGATTTTACTGTTCTGCATTAAATCCTTGAGAATAGCCTGCAGGTCGCTGAGCTGGCGGCTGGAAGCGGCGTTCTCCCGGGCCGCGGCCCGCATCTCATCCTTGCTGGAGGCCAGGCTCAGGAAATAGGTCTCCACACCATGGGCCTGGCGGTTCGGGGCAGAATTGGCGTGAATTGAAACAAAAAGATCAGCCCGGCGGGAATTGGCAATGGCTGTTCTCTCTTCCAGGGGAATAAATTTATCACTATCCCTGGTCATAATTACCTCAAAACCACCCCTGGCGGTTAAACGGGCCGCCACTTTTTTCGCCACTTTCAACACAACATCTTTTTCTCTTAACCCGCTGAAACCTATTGCTCCCGGATCCCTGCCGCCATGACCGGGATCAATAACTACTCTCCTGACCTCAAGGCCAAGCTGCTCTGCCAGGGATGGCAGCCGGGCCGGTTCCTGGTGGACACCGAGCAGGTCAATGACTACCCGGAAAGGATCGGTAAGGCTGAATACCTTGTAACTGTCCAGGGACTGGGTCTCCAGCACCACCCTGCAGGTTTTTGAAGAAAACTGGGCGCTGCGAACCTGTTTCAGTAATCCGTCATGAATAATTATCGGGTCTTTAAGTTTTTCATCTATCCGGCAGGACAATAGATCGATATAAAGCCTGCCGTCTTTACCGCCTCCGGCAGATAAAATATTTTCCGCGTATTTTACCGGCCTTGAAGTTTCCACTACCACCCTGGTATAATCCCTGGTTGACCAGTGACGGATTTGCCTGATAACCGCCCTGCCCTCCTGCTTTACCTGAGTTTGCGCCTCCCTGGTACTGTCAGCCGATTTTCCGTTAAAGTTTTTTATCAACCGGGCTGCTGCCCGCTGCATGTCGCCATCAGGGAAAAGCGTAATTATTCGGGCAAAAATCGCTGCGGCCCGGCCCGGCTCATCAAGGTTGTCCAGCATTATCCGCCCCATGGCCAACAGGGCGTCATCGGCAAGTCGATGCTCTGGAAAATGGCGGGCAAGCTCCTGGTAAAAATCCACGGATTTATCAAAATCAGCCTTTATACCAAAGCGTTCTCCCATTTGCCGATAAATTTTAGCGGCCATAAACAGCGCCTCAGGTGTTCGGCTGTGCCTGCCCCCCTCCCGGCTTATTTTACAAAAATTTTCCGCGGCCCGCTGCCAGTTGTCCCGTTGTTCTCCACGTTTAGAACCGGCAAGAAGATTATGGTAATAAGCGGCCGCCTGTTTATAACGCTTGGTGGTCAGATCAGGAAAATGGGTCGCGGCGTAAACCTGACCGACCATGAAACAGAGGGCCGATAAAGCCGCCAGAGTAATTAAAGGATATTTTTTCAAAGAGAAAATCACGGAGAGAATAACCCACAAACCATTACAGCTCTGCAATATCTTTCAGCTCATAAAGTAAAGTCAGGGCTTCCAGGGGCGTCAAGCGGTCAACTTCAATTTTGGCTAATTTTTTCCGAAGCAGGTCATCTTCAGCCGAAAAAAGCGGCAACGGGAGAGGATGATCGCCTTTCTCCGGAGCAAGACGCGGGGTTCCCCGGCTGGTAAACTCGCCTTTTTCTATATTATGTAATATTTTCTGAGCCCGCTCAACCACGCGCTGAGGCACTCCGGCCAGAGCCGCCACCTGGATGCCGTAACTGCGGCTGGCCCCGCCCGGCATAAATTTATGAAGGAATATAATTGAGTCGTTCCATTCCCGAACAGCAATATTAAAATTTTTTATTCGCGAATGAATGGCAGCCAGCTCGGTTAATTCATGATAATGGGTTGCAAAAATGGTCTTAACCCCGCCTCCATCCCTGGCCAGCAAATCTTCAGTCACTGCCCAGGCAATGGAAAGCCCGTCAAAAGTGCTGGTGCCGCGGCCTATTTCATCAAGCACAACCAGGCTTTTGCTGGTGGCATTATGGAGAATATTGGCGGTCTCATTCATCTCCACCATAAAAGTCGACTGGCCCCGGCGCAGATCATCCATGGCCCCGACCCTGGTGAAAATACGATCAACCATGCCGATTCGGGCTGCTGCCGCCGGCACAAAGGAACCCATCTGGGCCATGAGAACAATCAGGGCAGTCTGGCGCAAAACCGTTGATTTCCCAGCCATGTTGGGGCCGGTCACAATCAGTATTTCATTTTCCTTATGATCCAGACGGATATCATTAGGGACAAAGCGTCCAGCAGGCAGGGAACGTTCAATAACAGGATGACGGCCCTCGCGAATAGCTATTTCACCACTGTCGTTGACCACAGGGCATACATAATTATAGCGGCGGGCAGCCTCGGCCAGGCAGGTAAAATAATCAATCCAGGCGACAAAAGAGGCAGCCTTTAAAATCCTCGAACTGGCAATGGCTGTCTTTTTTCTTATTTCAACAAAAAGACGATATTCAAGCTCCAGCCGTTTTTCTTCAGCTCCCAGAACCTTGTTTTCAAATTCCTTTAATTCCGGGGTGATGAAACGCTCAGCATTAACCAGGGTCTGCTTGCGAATATAATTTTCCGGCACCTTTTCCATCTGGGCCCGACTCACCTCGATAAAATAACCGAACACCTTGTTGAATCCAATTTTCAACTTGGCGATACCGGTCTGCTGCCGCTCCTGTTCTTCCATGGCCATAATGTGCTGTTTACCATCGGTCATGATGGAAACCAGTTCATCAAGCTCCGCGTTGCAGCCGGGCTTGATCAGGTATCCTTCCCGCAGGCTGACCGGCGGCTCATCCCTGATGGTTTTGTCCAGCAGTGCAAAGATATCGCTAAGCTCGTCAAGAGCCAGGGCCTGATCATGGAGCAGCCCCCTGGTGTTCAGGGACAGCTGCCGAAGGCGGGGCAGAAAAGCAAGAGATGTTTTCAAGGCGACAAGATCACGGCCATTGGCGCTGCCCAGGACTACCCGGCTGTTAAGCCGTTCCAGATCATAGATATTTTCCAGGATATCCCGCAGTTCCCGGCAGAGCCGCAAAGGATCAGGACAAGACGAATCACCGCCGATCTCCAGCCTGGCACGGCCTGAACCAACCAGGAAGTCCACGGTTTTCAGCCGTTGATTTATCGATTCTTTATCATGGAGGGGAAAAAGCAGATTTCGTTTCAACAGCCGGGCACCCATGGGTGTCCGGGTTAAATCAAGAACAGCTAGCAGCGATCCCTGCCGCCGGGCTCCGGCTATAGTCTGAACAAGTTCCAGATTACGGCGGGTAGAGTCATCGAGAATCAGGACATCATCAAGTTCAATAGCACGCAGTTGTTCAATATGGTCAAGTTCAGCCTTCTGGGTTTCCCGGATATAGGCCAGCAGCGCCCCGGCCGCGCAAATCCCGGCTTTCATTTCCTCGCAGCCGAAACCGGCAAGGTTCAATACCTGAAAATGGTCAAGAAGAGTTTCCCTGGCCAGTTCAGCCTCAAAAAGAGAATCAGACCGCCTGGTCAGGCAAACAGTCGGTAACAGTGCCGCGGGATCGCCCAATTCCTGCTCAACTCCCTGTTCTCCAACAAGGATTTCAGCCGGGGACATTCTAGCCAGTTCCTCCAGGGCCGCGGCTGAATCATTACGTTCAGCCACCAGGAATTCACCGGTTGAAATATCCATAAAAGCCAGGCCCCAGCGATCTTTTTTACAGATTGCCGCCAGGTAACGATTGTCCTTGCTGTCGAGCATCTGCTCATCAGGCGCCACTCCCGGACTGACCACCCGGACAACTTCCCGTTTAACCACGCCTTTAGCCTGTTTAGGATCCTCTACCTGTTCGCAGACCGCTACCCGGAAACCAGCGTTAACCAGCCGGGCCAGATAGGTTGAAGCAGCGTGATATGGTACCCCGCAAAGCGGCACCTTGTTTTCCTCGTCCTTGCTGTTGCGCGAGGTTAAAGTTATCCCCAGTATCTTTGAGGCGGTTACCGCGTCGTCAAAAAACATTTCATAAAAATCACCCAGCCGATAAAAAAGAATAGCATCCTGATGCTGCTCCTTTATCTGCAGATACTGGCGCAGCATGGGGGTAATTTTTCGGGCTGGTTTGATGTGTTTACTCATTACTCAACTTTCGGAGTTGACATAATTGGTTGAAATTATGTAATATAATTGAATAAATTCGTCTGTCATTCCGGCATGTTTTTAGCCGGAGGTAAGCGAGGAACGAGACTCCGATCCAGAAAGTTAGTCCATTATCC
>JANTFJ010000258.1 GCA_024763495.1 Desulfobulbaceae bacterium
ACGAGGTCTATACTCAATAAATATATGCATCATGATTGCAGATTCAACTGCCCCGAAGAGGCCTCTTTTTCCAAGCGGAGTCTTGGAAAAAGCGTAGAGACTTAAATATTGCAAAAATTTGCTCCCTGGTGAACGGTTACGTGTGGTGTTCATGGGGCGCTTACAAAAAAAGCTCCACAGTTTTAAAAACTGTGGAGCTTTTTTTTGCAAAATGCCTCGGAGTCTGGCGCTTACCTGATTTGAGAAAAAATGTCTATCCTCGGACAACCTCCCAGCTAGAGAAATTAAGTGCGCTTATTCAGCAATGGCGATCTTCATCAGCTTGTCACCAGGTTTAACAGTATCACCAATCTTAGCCGTAATTTTCTCTACCGTGCCACTGACTTCAGTAACGACCGGGGTCTGCATTTTCATGGCCTCAAGCATCAACAGGCGATCCCCTTCTTGAATTTCCTGACCGGTTTCAACCACGATCTCACAGACATTGGCCCCGAATGGGGCACGGATATCACCTATTCTGGCAAGATCGGCAATCTCTTCCTTGCTCATTTGAACTTCTTTAACAACTCCGGCAGCAGCTTCAGCCTCAATTTCATAAACCCGCTGATAATGATCGACATTAAGATAAACATTAATATTGCCGTCTTCGTTCTGTTGTTGAGGCCCGATTTCGACAAGATGTTCCTTGCCGTTGCAATCAGTAAATTCAAGTTTGTCGCCAAGATCAAAACCACCTCGTTTAAGGAAAATACTGGGCGGCAGGACATAAACCTGGCCGAATTTCTCCTCAAACTTAAAGAAATCTACGGCATCGTTTGGATGTTGAAGATAGGTAACAAGCTGCTGTTCGCTTGGTTCATAACCAAGACGTTCCGTCAAGGTCAATCTCTCTTTTTCAATATCCATATCCTCAATATCTTCTACTCCGCCCTCTTCTTCCATAATTTTCCGCCAGTCCGGGCCAAGTGCTTTCTCATAAATCCAGTCGGCTGGTTGATAAAAAGGAAAAGGGCCGTATTTACCCAGGAGAAGATTCTTCAGGTCGCCGGAACAGTTACCATACCGTTCGCCATCCAGAACATTACTTACTGCAGTTGTCCAGAGAATTTGAGATCCTGGTGTAACACTCCAGTAATTACCCAGTTCTTTCTGCACCAAAGGTAATTCTTCATGAAGAATTTCCGGCATCCGATCAAGAAAATTGCCCTTGACCGCCTGCTCGAAGCTGCTCCCCATGGCGCCACCCGGCAGCTTGTGGATCTGAACAGTAGGAAGAAAGCCCTTGAACTGGGATTCGAAATATTCATAATGCTGACGTTCATCCCGCAAGACTTCGGAAGTCTCAATAACCGCTTTTTCATCAATCCCGACCGCCTCATGGCCATAATCACGCAGGGTCTGGATGACACTTAAAATCGGCGGCGGACCAAAATAACCGGTAAAGGCATGATCAGCAGCATCAACAATAGTGGCTCCATTTAAGACGGCAGCGGTTATCCGGCCAATATCATTGCCGTCAGTGTTATGACCATGATAATGAATTACCATATCAGGATATTTATCTTTAATAGCCGCTACCAGATTTCCAATTCGTTCAGGCGTACCCAGCCCGCCGTGATTCTTGATACAGAGAATAATCTCATCTCCGGTAACCTCAAGAATATCTCCCACCTTACCGACATAATATTCATCAGTATGCTCCGGGCCGGTGGAAAAACATATACTGGGTTCAAGAATTTTGCCGGCAATCTGTACCTCTTCAAAAACAGCCTGCATATTGGGAATATAATTCATAAAATCAAAAACTCGCCACACATCGACATACTTGGCAAATTCCTTTACGGTAAAACGAATAACATTCTGGGGATATGGCCGATAACCAAAAAGGTTAACCCCGCGGCAAAGGGTCTGGAACATGGTGTTCGGCATTTTTTGACGCAACAGTTCAAGTTTCAGGAAAGGATCAACCTGTTTGCGAAGAATATCCACATGCACTGAAGCGCCGCCGGTAATTTCCAGAGAAAAATATCCGGCCTTTTCGCGGGATTCAGCCGCCAGCAGATCAGTGTGCAGCAAAATTCTATTCTTAAAATCAGACTGGGATAAATCTCGAGCTGTGTTGGTAATTACATATCCATCCGCGGCCCGTAAATTTTTCAGTACTTCCGTTATACTCATACCTTGAACGATTCGGTTCATGGTGACTCCTCTTTAAACAAAAAAAATTGTAATAATTTGGTAAGGTTGGTTAATCCTGCCAAATTTATAAGCTGAATAGTTACAGTAAATTAATAGTTTTTACTTTTTGCGCTTCCTGTCAAGTGAGCATTGAAGAAAAGAGCAACTTTTTATGCGTAAAGCACTAAACAGCGTAAGTATTTTCCTTCTTCTGATGAATTTCAGCTATCAGCCTGGCAAGTTTATTCACCTCTGAAGCATCGACTTTATAATCAAAAAGATGCGGATGATTATCAAGATAAGAGGTGTTGAAATTCCCCTCCTGGAAATCCGGCTCATTCACCAGATTAAGATAAAAGGGAATAGTTGTTTTGGGGCCGGTAATATTATAATTTTTCAGGCATCGACGTAAACGGTCTACGGTTTCATTCCAGGAATAACCGTGAACCGTAAGTTTAACCAGCAGTGAGTCATAAACTTCAGGCACGGTAAAACCCTGGTAAACAAAACCGTCAAGACGCACACCATATCCGCCGGGCGACCGGTAAACCGAAACAGTCTTACCGCCTTCGGGCATGAAATCGTTCTGGGGGTCTTCGGCATTTATTCTCATTTCAATGGCATAGCCGCGAATCTGTATGTCATCCTGAGCAAAAGCCAGCTTTTTTCCAAGAGCCAGCTTGATCTGGGTTCGGACAATATCAATGCCGGTAACCATTTCAGTAACCGTATGTTCAACCTGTACCCTGGTATTGATTTCCATGAAATAATAGTTCATCTCACTGTCGATCAGGAATTCAACCGTGCCGGCGTTAAAATACTCAGCAGCCCTGGCAGCCGTGACCGCAGTCTGACATATTTCATCAATCAATGATTGATCTTTAATAAGGGAGGGGGCGATCTCCACTAATTTTTGATTACGCCGCTGGATAGAACAGTCACGGGTACCAAGATGAACCGTAGTCCCGAATTTGTCGGCCATTATCTGCACTTCAACATGCTTGGGCTGAAGGACAACTTTTTCGATATAGACATTATCATCATTAAATGCAGCCCTGGCTTCAGCCCGGGCCACAGGATATTCTTCCTTCAGCTGTTCGGCATTTTCGATAAGACGTATTCCCCGTCCGCCGCCGCCGGATGTTGCCTTAAGCATGATGGGATAGCCATATTTTTCACCAAACTCCAGGGCCTCCAGTAAGCCGCTTTCACCATCGGTAAGATTCCGGGTACCGGGAACCATGGGGATTCCAGCCTCTGCCATGATTGATCTGGCGACAACTTTATCGCCGAGATTACTGATAACCCGGCTGGAAGGGCCAATAAAGATTATATTGTTATCTTCACAGGCCTGAGCAAACTCGGGATTTTCCGCCAGAAAGCCATAACCGGGATGAATGGCATCAACATTATAATGTTTAGCGGCTGTAATTATTTTATTTATGTCCAGATAATCGACCCTGGGGCCATCTCCTATCCAGACGGCTTCATTAGCTACCCTTATATGAAGGGCGGCATTATCAGGAGTTTCGTAAATCGCCACGGCGGTATGCCCCAGTTCCTGAATGGCGCGAATAATCCGCAGGGCAATTTCTCCTCGATTAGCTACCAATATCTTTTTTTTCAAAGAAACACCTCATTGTACAATTTAATACCGGCATGGCCCGCCTCCTGGGAGGCATCCACACCAAAAGCGTAAAACAGCCATTTCACAATGTCATGTAATATCGTTAATAAATAACGACCATTGACAAAAATAACCAGCTATGGACTATTTTCGGATAAAATGAATACAGCAGGAAATCAGCCGGAAGGTTAAGGACTAATACCTTCCGCCTGAAAGGCTGTCAGGGAAGAGTCAGCCCCCAGACCTGTCTTGTAGGACACAGGCAAATCAACAAAACAATTTAGCACATAAAAAAAAACCGGGCAAGAAAAAAGGGGCCGGTCATTCTTGAAGTTTAAATTTTCCGCCTGTTTTCTTCTGCTTGATATAAGTCAAGGTGACACTATTGTAAACCGGTTAATAACAGTATGAAAATTGGTAAGCGTTCACCGGGGCTGCTCTTTTTCGGTAAACTCCATCCTGTAAGCCTTTACCAGTGGCTTATATTCGTTCATTTGGGACTTCGAAGCATACTTGTGCTATTCGAGAAGGCCCAAACGGGCGGAGATGAGGTGCTGGTGAACGCTTATGAAAATTGTAACTATTCAACTCGCGGTCCCAGCCCGGATAAACTTGAGATAAGCACCTTGAAAAACAGGGCATAAACTCCGGCTTAGGTAAATGTTCGGCTAGCACCCCACCTTCGCCCGTTTAGGCGTGATTCACATAGTATACTATAGTGAACACGCCGAAACGAACAAATCTGGGGCACT
>JANTFJ010000259.1 GCA_024763495.1 Desulfobulbaceae bacterium
GCCGGAATCTATAGACATTAAGCATCCTTCTGGATCGGAGTCTCGTTCCTCGCTTACCTCCGGCCAACTACATGCCGGAATGACGTGATAGAAATTGTCCAAATTTTAGCAGACCTACGGTTGGGTGCCACCACCATATATGGAGAAGTTACCAAAAATCAAAACAAAAAATTGTTTAGACAATGGCCGTAAGCGCCTAATGATTGCAAATCTCAATATTTGTAACTGGTTACAGGGTGCCGTAGATTTTCGTCATCAGATCGGTGCCGCGTATTAGTTAACTGTCAGCTAACGCTTTGCGCCATGACCTGCGAGGGCATGTCTCCCTGTGCAGGTCATGGTGCGAGCGGAGCGAGTTCCATGACATTTATGTCTGGCCCCACAGTGATCCGCGGAAAAGAAAGTTTCTGGTTTCTCATTTGCTATGAAAGCAGGCCAAAATGGACAAAGAGGTAAGCGTAAACTCCAAAACTTCATCCGGTTAAAAATCCGGAGAAAGTAATATCTGATTATTTCTGCAGCGCGTTTAATGAAACCAGCCACGGATTATATCAATAATACTATTATTTTTATGTTGTTTCTGCAAACCAGGCAACAGTTTTGTTGCTGAGCGGGCCGGAATTGTTCCTGAAACAAAAGGCAGTTTAACTTTATCAGTGTCGAAATAGCTTGATTTTTCAAAGGTCTTCCGGTTTATCCAGGCCCATTCAATCGTGGATGGTTGTGGAGGATTAAGAGGCTCCGGGGGCGGAACGCGCATTATTTCCCCCCACACCGGCAGGGCTCCGGTTGCCCCGGTTAATCCCGTTGACTTGTTGTCATCCCTGCCAAGCCAGATCACGGCAAGCATATTATTAGTAAAACCGGCAAACCAGCTGTCCCGCAGATTGTTGGAGGTGCCGGTTTTACCGGCAACATTACAGGAAGATGGGATATAAGTGGAAAGTTTTTTCCCTGTTCCCTTTTTGACAGCTATTTGCAGCGCTGTAGTAAGGAGATAAATTAATTCCGGGGAAAAACGTTGATCTACTGAAAGGGAAGATTTCCGCACCACCTTGTTTTCCGCAGATAAAACAGTGTTAATCGCCTGCTGGGGCACAAAAAAACCACCATCGGCAATGGTCTGATACATTCGGGACACATCCAGGGGAGTCATGGAGACAGCGCCCAGCAGAAAAGAAGGATAAAGAGGAGTACGGGTAGTTCCGCCTAACTCCTTGAAAGTCTGCTCTACTTTTTTCAGCCCGACATCCATGCCTATTTTTATCGTAGCAAGATTATAGGAATGGGCCAAAGCCTGATAAAGAGGAACTTTACCATGTTCTCTGCGGTCAAAATTCCTTGGTTGCCATTTTTCGCCCTTGCCGTTATCAATTGAAAGTGAACGATCATCGACCGGGTCTGCAAGAGTGTAACCGTTGGCCAGCGCGGCCAGGTAAACAGCAGGCTTTATGAGCGAACCAATAGAACGCCTGGCGTCAAGGGCGCGGTTAAAACCGGCCTGAAGAGGGTCGCGTCCCCCGGCAACAGCGAGGATTTCCCCGTTTTCTCGGCGGCTGACAACGACTGCTCCCTGAATTTTGTTAACCCCGCGGCGTTTTTCCAGCCCGGCGACGGTTTCGGCAAGATATTTTTCCACCCGAAATTGGATCTGGGGGTCAAGTGTAGTTAATATCTTCAGGCCGTCAGTAGTTAAATCCTTTTCCTGGTAATTCCGGCCCAGCTGCCGGCGGATCAGGTCGAGAAAGGCGGGAAAACGGTTAAATCCTCCTGTTGCGTCAGCGATGGCACAGATGGGTTCGGCCAGGGCCTGCTGATAGCTTTGTTCATTAATAAGGGACTGGCCACGCATTATGCCAAGAATCATATTTCTTCTTCGCAGACAGCGTTCGGGGTGTTTAATCGGGCTGTAATAAGAGGGCCCCTTGACCATGCCGACTAAAAGAGCATATTGAGCGGCTGTAAGATTACTTAAGTCCCTGCGAAAATAAAACTGACTGGCCAGCGCGAATCCATGCACTGCCCTGCTGCCGTCCTGTCCCAGAAAAATTTCATTGGTATAGGCGGTCAGAATTTCATCTTTACTATAATGAAATTCGAGCAGCAGAGACATGACGGCTTCATTGAATTTACGACTCAGTGAACGGGTGTTGCTTAAGAAAAAATTTTTTACTAATTGCTGAGTAAGGGTACTGCCGCCCTGCACTGTTTCACCAGCCTTGAGATTAGCCAGCAATGCCCTGGCGATTCCCCGTGCTGAAAGTCCAGGGTGGTTATAAAAATCCCGGTCTTCTACCGCCAGCAAGGTATTGACAAGCAGTTCCGGCAGTTCAGGCCTGGTAATAACGATTCTATCCTCATGACAGCGGGGATGAAAACTGCCGATTTTAGCCGGGTCAAGCCGGGCCAGGGCAAGGTGGCGGGAAGAATCAGTCTTGATCAGCCCGCTAACCCTGTTACCTGAAAATTGAATCGTCAGCTGTTCGGGCTCCTGCACTCCATCAGGGAAAGAAAATTTTCTACTGACCAGGCGGATAACATCCCCTTCCCTTTCATAGCCGCCTGGAGCCGTGACTTTTTTTTCTTTTCGGTAACCGGCGAGCTGCAGTTCTTTTTCCAGTTGGGCGGATGACATCTGTAAAGCAGGATAAATCTCCAGGGGCCGAGCATAAACAACAGCAGGCAGCGACCAGCGTTTTCCATCAAACTTATTGCGGATCAGGTGATCAAGATGAAGCGTATAAAGAACGGTCACCGCCACTACAACAGCTAAACATATAATTATTATTCGGTTGACTGATTTTTTGAAATTTCGTTGATTCATTGTCTTGTTGTAACTACCCATCGTAAAATTGTAACCGATTACAGGGTGCTGGAGAACGCTTACAGACTGGAGTTATGAGTAAACAGGCAGCCCCGGTAAACGGTTACTTTTTTTATACCCGTCAAGCGAGTACTGGACAGAGTGACAGCTTCTCAGGAGTAAGGCCCTGACAAAAAAGGTGCGTAACTATTCACCTGCATTTCATCCGGATTCGGAGTTTATGCCCTGCTTTTAAGGGTGGTCCTTACCTGCACGCGATAAGTCTGTCTTACATAGCATTAGTATGCGAAGTTTATGCCCGTAGTATGGGTGCGGTGGTTTGGGCAGTTTTTCGCCCCAACCTGAATAGTTACAAAGGTGCTTTGAAAAAAATAAATTTGTTCTAATTCAAGAAATATTGTAACTACTCACTGGGTAAGCAACCTGATTTACGTGTAACTGCTCAAATGGCACCGCATATTTCCGCCATCAGCCCAGTTTACGTATGACTAGCAACCTGATTTACGCAAGGAATTCAGGGACGCCGCCCGGGTGTTATTTATTGAGCGCTATCGAAATATGCGGTGCCCTGTGAGCAGTTATAAAATTTTATAAAAGAAAATCACAAAACAGGAGCTGGCAGGTCTTGATCTTTTCCGACACCAGTAAAATACGCAAAACGGTTCAGGCGGGATTTGCCCTTTTCTGTATTTATACCGGCTACCGCTTTTACATCTTCTTTCTGTGGGCCACCGATTCCGGAGCCAGGGCAGCCCGACCGCCGGCAGTAGAGGCCTTTCTGCCCATTGGCGCCCTGGTCAGTCTTAAACAGCTTGTCCTTACCGGAATTTACGACAAAATACATCCGGCCGGGCTGACTGTTTTTATAATGGCCCTGGCCATATCTCTGCTCTTTCGCAAAGGCTTCTGCGGCTGGGTCTGCCCCATCGGTTTTATTTCCGAACTGGCTGATTCGGCAGTTGGTCGAATAATTGCCCGAAGCAGAAAAAAAACCGGCCATTATATCATTCGGCTGCCTTTATGGCTCGATTATCCCCTCCTGCTTCTCAAATATTTTCTTTTAGGATTTTTTTTCTATCTTATAATCTGGAAAATGGATATTAATTCCCTCCAGAGCTTCAGCCGTTCGCCTTATAATCTTACGGTTGACGGTCGGATGCTCCGTTTCTTCCTGGCCCCGGGCAGCCTGGCCCTGGCAATTATGTCGGCTCTGGTGATCCTCTCCCTGTTTTTTCGCAGTTTCTGGTGTCGATTTCTCTGTCCTTACGGGGCCTTGCTGGGAATACTGGCTCTGGCAAGTCCATTTCAGCTCAGGCGGCAGGCAACAAACTGTATTGACTGCAAAAAATGTGAGGATAGCTGTCCGGCGCTCATCAGGATTACCGACAAAAATACCATAAGAACTCCGGAGTGTATCGGCTGTCTTGACTGTGCCGCGGCCTGTCCGCAAGAAGATTGTTTGAATCTGACTCTGGGCGGGAAAAAGATTAATCCGCTTGTCCTGCCCCTGGGCCTGCTGCTCCTCTTTTTCTCCATCTGGGCCTGGGCCAGGTTGAACGGTCACTGGCAGAGCACTATTGATGATGGAATTTTTAAACGTTTTTATACTATAATGAAATTTTAACCCGGCCGTAAGCGCTCCATGAACACCACCCTGCACCCGTTTAAACGCCGCAATATACCTGATGTATTATCGCGAGCGTTGAAACGGGCACATGGCGGCATCC
>JANTFJ010000260.1 GCA_024763495.1 Desulfobulbaceae bacterium
ATCGCGAGCGTTGAAACGGGCACATGGCGGCATCCCTGAAACGCTTACAGGCCGTGCCTTCTCAAAAGTCAAGGTGTGGTTTATTGATCGCTATCGACCCAAGAGAGCATGGCCATGCTTAAAATTTTAGCACAAAGTAAGAAGAGCCAGCAACAGGACAAAATCAAGCCAGCAAGTCAAGCATTTGCGAACCTCAGCAAACGTATTCAGGAAGGCAAAAGTTGAAGCATTATAATGTCTTTTTAATTTGCGAGGCAGAAGAAGACATTTTTGAGATATATAATTATATTGCAAAATATGACTCTGCAGGCAAAGTCGACAAACTATTCACAAACCTCAAAAATACTATTAATACTCTCGATCAGCAACCCGATAGAAGCCATGTGCCACCAGAGCTGGAAAGCATAGACGTTTTCGAATTTCGTGAGATTCATTACAATCCATACCGTATCATTTATCAAGTAACAGATGAAGATGTGTTTGTTCATTGTGTATTTGATGGCCGGCATGATCTACAAAAGATTCTTCAGCAAAGATTATTACGGCAATAAATGGCAGCAGGAATAGCAAATTTGTGGAACGGTGTGTAAATATTCGGCTTGGGTAAAAGCTCCCCCTTCCCCTCCCCATTGAGGGGTGCAAATAACACGAAAACAAATACTAACTCATTAAATGTACTCAAAAATTACAAATAAGCCCCTCCCCAGGGCACTGCAGGCAGTCCTGCTGCCTGATGGCTCACTTCAACTTGAGGATGACACCAAAAACCGTAAACAAACGAAGAGCAGTACATTGCTGCAGCAGGAAATCTTTTCTACTTATAAAAAAGATCGGGGAAACTGGCTGCTCTTTCTCGGTTTTTCCGATGCGCATGTGTTTCTCCCGGATTCACTGGATTTTTGGCGTCGTTTCAGTGCTCTCTTTGTTCATAACCTGCGACTTACTCCAGACCTGGAAGAACTCCGCCAGCAGGTGGAAATTTCTCTGCCTGAGCCAGAACTTGTCAAACTGCTGGGAACACTTCCGGCCATGGTTGGCGGGGAATATATTGATCTTAAACTCCTTTCGAATTTCTGGTTTGATCTGAATAGTTCTTTTGCCACCGCCATAAAACAGTTTACCGGCTCAGTGGCTGAGTTTATCCATCATTATTCACCCAATATTCACCTGCTGGGCCGGATTTATTTTCATCTTGTTGAAAACAAAGACGATAATGATGCGCCTTTTGCCTTTCTGGCTACCTATTCAACCCGGATGGGTAGCCAGGGACAATCAAAACATCTGCCATTAAAATATGCCCTGCAGGAATACCAGGACGACAACAACAAACTGCTGGAACTGCTGACCACAGTCTATAAAGCCGCACAAGACAGTACACTTATTACTGAACTGCTGGAAAGCAATGACCTGTTTTCCCCCCTGGCCTGGACCAGCCGTGATGCATACACTTTCTTACAGGAAATTCCACTCTACGAAAATGCAGGCATCCTCTGCCGTATTCCAGATTGGTGGAAGGTCAAGGGCAAAAACGTAACATTGAAAGTCAGTCTCGGTACACAACAACCA
Source organism: Desulfobulbaceae bacterium (assembly GCA_024763495.1). Classification (GTDB taxonomy): domain Bacteria; phylum Desulfobacterota; class Desulfobulbia; order Desulfobulbales; family SURF-16; genus JANTFJ01. Next base: position 1,567 of record JANTFJ010000260.1, read on the forward strand.
GCTATGGTGGGCATGGCTGCCTTACTTGATTTCTCCCCACGACTGATGCTGGGAGAAGATGAGCTTTCAATTGAAGAGGCAAAGCGACTCCTTGATGAAGTTGAGGGCTTGGCCTTTATCAAAAACAAGTGGGTCGCCGTTAACCATGAGAAGCTGGAAGAGACCTTGTCCGCCTATGCAGAGGCACAGAAACTGGCGGAACAGGAAGGATTAACCCTGGCAGAGGCCATACGCCTGCAACTGCAATCCGGTACAGCGCTGCTCGGGACTGGTGATGAAGAGATACTGGAAATCGAGAATGGTGAGTGGCTGCAATCGGTGTTTGACAAGATGGCGCATCCTGAGCAATTAGTGCCGGTAAACACCGATGATCGTTTTAAGGCACAATTGCGTCCTTATCAGCAGGATGGACTGCGCTGGCTGTCCGAACTGAGTGGACTTGGCTTTGGTGCTTGTCTGGCCGATGATATGGGTCTCGGCAAGACGGTACAGATTCTGGCATTTTTAAATATCCTGGCGGGCATCCCTCAAAGCAAATCGACCCTTGCGGCGTCTTTGCTCATCCTCCCTGCCTCCCTGCTTGCCAACTGGGAGCAGGAAATAAACAAATTCTTTCCGGATCTCAAAGTATTCTTTGCCCATCCATCCATGCATAAACCTCACAAGGTAAAAGCACCGCAGAAAAAAGAGCTGAATCATCTGGATCTGGTTATCACCACCTATGCCCTGGCCCAGCGTTATGACTGGCTGGCCGAATACAACTGGAACTATGTCATTCTTGACGAGGCACAGGCAATCAAGAATCCGGGTACCAAACAGACCAGGGCAGTGAAAAAGATTCCCGCTGCCAATCGTATCGTCATGACCGGCACACCCGTGGAAAATCGCCTGAATGATCTCTGGTCTTTATTTGATTTTGTAAATCCGGGGCTGCTGGGAACGAGCAAAGAGTTCAGCGCCTTCAGCAAAGGACTGGCCGATCATCCTGACGGCTATGGTCGTTTGCGCAAAATGACCGCGCCCTTTATTCTACGGCGCTTAAAAACGGACAGTTCTATTATCAGCGACCTGCCGGACAAAGTAGAAATGAAGAGCTGGGCAGATCTAAGCCGCAAACAGACAGTTGTTTACCAGCAACTTGTTGATCAAATGGCCGATATGCTGGAATCTGCCGATGGCATAAAACGTAAAGGCATGATACTGGCTGCACTGACCAGGTTCAAACAAATCTGTAATCATCCGGATCAATATGCCGGGGTGGACGGCTATAACGAAAAAGAAAGTGGCAAATTTGCAAGGCTGCGTGAAATCAGCACAACAATCCATGAGAAACGGGAACAGATGCTGATCTTTACCCAGTTCAAGGAGATGACAGAACCGCTGGCCCATTTCCTGGAGTCAATTTTTAACCGCCCCGGACTCATTCTGCACGGAAGTATAGCAGTAAAAAAACGTAAAAAAATCATCGAGGCGTTTCAATCAGATGAATATATTCCCTTTATGGTGCTTTCGCTCAAGGCTGGTGGGGTGGGACTGAATCTGACCCGTGCCAATCATGTCGTTCATTTTGATCGCTGGTGGAATCCTGCCGTGGAAAATCAGGCTACTGATCGTGTGTTTCGTATTGGTCAGCAAAAAAAGGTTATGGTGCATAAATTCATTACTCGAGGTACCATAGAAGAAAAAATTGATGCGATGCTTGAGCAAAAGGCCCAACTTTCCGCAGATGTTTTAGCTGCCAGCGGCGAAAAATGGCTTACGGAAATGAAAAATGACGAACTGTCAGATCTATTCAGATTGAAATAATGGTTGAGGAAATAAGGGATGAGTTACGGCTATTACCCAAAATATGTGACTGTTGCTGAAAAAAGAGCCAAAGCAAAAAAAAAGATTAAGCAGCTGCAAAAGAAAAATCCCGGCATCCGTCCGGTAATCCTTGTTGGACAGGCACTGGCGAAAACCTGGTGGGGCAAGGCGTGGAATACAAATCTTGAAAGTTATGCCGATTACAGCAACCGTATCGGACGCGGTCGCAGTTATGTTCGGCATTGTGCTGTGCTTGATCTGAAGATTACTCCCGGAAAAGTTACATCCCTTGTCCAGGGTTCCATGGGGTCACCCTATGAGGTGATAATCTCCATTAACAAGATGAAACAAAAAAACTGGCAGACTATCAAAAAAGAATGCCGATCCCGCCTTTCCTCCCTGCCTGATCTACTGGCCGGGAAAATCCCCAAAGCTCTGCAGGAGATTTTTATGGTTCAGGGTAAAGGTTTATTCCCGACTCCCTCAGAAATCACATTTGACTGCAGCTGTCCGGATTGGGCCTCCATGTGTAAGCATGTTGCCGCCACTCTATATGGTGTGGGGGCTCGGCTTGATGAAGATCCAGCTCTTTTTTTTACATTGCGACAGGCTGCGATTGATGATCTAGTCAGCCAGGCAGTGCAGAGTAAAGCATCCTCAATACTAAAAAAATCCACAACTGGAAGCAGCAGGATTATTGCTGACGAAAAACTCTCTGATCTGTTCGGTCTTGATATGGATGCTCCTGGCTCTGTCAAACCTGCCCCTGAAAAAAAAGCAAAAAAACATAACAAAAAGGCAGCTCCCCAGGACAACCTGCAGGGCCATCCAACTGCCATTGCTCTGGTTGCGCATTGCCTTGATAAGAGCTCACATGGCCTCAGCATTAAGGAATTGCAGGAGAATACGGGCTTTCCGGCAAAAAAATTATATGGAATAATGCATCGTCTGAAACAGCAGGGTAGAGTAAAGAATCCGACATATGGTTTCTACAAAAAAATCCTCTCTTAGGCGCTTAAAGCCATTGTCTAAACAATTTTTTGTTTTGATTTTTGGTAACTTCTTCATATGTGGTGGCACCCAACCGTAGGTCTGCTAAAATTTGGACAATTTATATCACGTCATTCCGGCATGTAGTTGGCCGGAGGTAAGCGAGGAACGAGACTC
>JANTFJ010000261.1 GCA_024763495.1 Desulfobulbaceae bacterium
CCGAAACGAACAAATCTGGGGCACTATCCGAACATTTAAAGGGATAGAGAAGGGTAGCTTTTACCCAACCCGAATATTTACCGACTCCGTTCGGTGCCCTGTGAGCAGTTACCGTCAAACAATGAGTCACCTGGATGAGGCCCGGATTCTGCTTCGCAGTCTATATGCCACTGAAGCGGATATCCTGCCTGATTATGAGCAGAAAAAACTCACCGTGCGTGTGCATCAACCCGCTAACCGCTGCAGGGAGAATCATATAGTGCATAGTCGATTGAATAATTAAGTATGGGTAAGCGCTCCATGAACACCACCCTGCACCCGTTTAAACGCCGCGACATACCTGATGTATTATCGCGAGCGTTGAAACGGGTACATGGCGGCACCCCTGAAACGCTTACAGGCCGTGCCTTCCCAAAAGTCAAGGTGTGGTTTATTGATCGCTATCGGTCTTCCGATTAATTTTTGACCAGTAAGTGCCCCACGAACAGCACCCTGCGTGCGCTTCAACCCTGTGAGATACCGAGGTATTATCGCAGGGCGTGCAACTCTCTCATAATTGATAAATATTCCGCGCTTGACTTCTGCAGTTATTCTGCCAAAATATTTTTAGTAGCGTAATTTTTGATCAGCTAGACATAACAGGCATCGTTACTATTCAGCTGCACTTCATCTGTAGTCGAAGATTATGCCCTGTTTTTAAGGGGCTTACCTGCACGCAATAAGTCTGTCTTACATAGCATTAATATACTGCGCCGGCCTTATCACGCACAGCTAAAGCACACGGAGTCGCTTACATCTGAACAGTTACCAGGCATCAATGGAAAAAAAGACAAAATTTACCAAACTCATCCGTGTCTGGGGCATATTGCTGATTATCGGGGTGGCTGTCACTATTGCCACCATTGATATCTTCTTTTCCCTTCGCGAGTTCAATGAGCGCTCCGAGAAAATTCGTGCTGATTATATAACCCGGCAAAAACAAATCATTAAAGAAGAGGTTGATCGTGTTATCGACTTGATTTCCTATGAAAAATCACAGAGTGAAAAGGTAACCGGCCAACAAATCAAGTCACGGGTGGCTGAAGCTTATGCCATTGCCCAAAATATTTATGCTGAGAACAAAAACATCAGGAGCAAAGATGAAATCCGGAAAATGATTCTTGATGCCTTAAGACCTATCCGTTTCGAAAATCAAAAAGGTTATTATTTTGCAACCCGCCTGGACGGCATTGAGATGCTTTTTGCAGACAGGCCGGAAATGGAAGGGAAAAATATGCTCAAAATACAGGATACCCAAGGCCATTACGTTGTGAAGGATATGATAAATATTGTCCGTCAATTCAGTGAAGGTCTTTATGAATATCATTGGACCAAACCAGGGGCCAAAGGTGATGATTACAAAAAAATATCTTTTGTAAAACGATTTGAGCCCTATAACTGGTTTATCGGTACAGGTCTATATGTTGATGATATTGAAAACCGGATCAAGTCGGAACTCCTGGAGACAATAGGTCGAATCAGGTTCGGGAAGAACAGAAACGGCTATATTTTTGTGGTCTCCTATGACGGCACGACCCTGATGAATGATACGCAGAGAAATCTGATTGGGAAAAATATCTGGGACCTGACCGACCCAGACGGGATTAAGGTGATTCAGGAAGAGAGAAAAGCGGTTGAAAATCCCATGGGTGACTATATTTTTTATACCTGGAACAAACCGGCAACAACAAAACCTTCTCCCAAAACATCTTTTATCCGGGGATTTAAAGAATGGCAGTGGATGGTAGGCGCCGGTGTTTATCTGGATGATGTGGAAGCCGTAATTGGCGCCATGCAGGAGACCCTGTACAGGCAGATCAAATTAAAAATAATATCATTACTGCTCCTTATTGGAGGTATCGTTGTTATTTTTCTCTTCCTCTTCAGTAAACTGAGCCGAAAGCTGACAAATGACATCAACCTGTTTATTTCATTTTTTAACAGCGCAGTCTCTGCAAACAAGGAAATTGACCGGAAATCAGTGCAGTTTGAGGAGCTTGACAGCATAGCAAAAAATGCCAACAGGATGCTGCGGGACAAAATTCAGGCAGAAGAAGAAAAAAACAAGCTGGCAGAACAGGTTCGGCGTTCCCAGAAAATGGAGGCAATCGGTCTTATGGCAGGCGGTGTTGCCCATGACCTGAACAATATCCTGTCCGGAATTGTCGGTTATCCTGAAGTGCTGCTCTATGATCTTCCGGAAGACAGCGGACAGCGGACAGCCCTTGAGGCGATTCATGAATCAGGGCAAAGAGCGGCAGCTGTTGTTGCTGACTTGTTGACGGTGGCCAGGGGAGTAGCCGGCACCAGGGAAATCCATGATCTCAACTCATTGGTCCGGGAATACCATGAATCTCCGGAATGTGTAAAATTGAAATCATTGTATCCGCAGATAACCTTTACGCTTCAATTTGACGTTGAAAAAGCTCCGATACTCTGTTCCTCGGTTCATGTGAAAAAATCTCTGATGAATATTGTGACAAATGCGGCTGAGGCCATCAGCGGAGATGGTAATATATGTGTGTCCACCCGCAAGCAGCTTGTTACTGAAGCGGCAGGCGCTGATCTTAATCTGGAACCGGGTGACTATTTTGTCCTTGGAGTAAAGGATAACGGCCCAGGTATTTCCGCAAAAGATTTAGAACATATTTTTGAACCATTTTATACAAAAAAAACAATGGGACGAAGTGGTACCGGACTTGGTCTGGCAGTGGCCTGGAACACCATGGAAGATCATAATGGGACAATTTCAGTTGAAAGCAATGACCAGGGAACATATTTTCAACTATACTTTCCTGTCTGCCGCGAGGAACAATCAGCTGCCGACGCGCAGAAATCGAGTGAAAAAACTGTTGGCCACGGCGAGCATATTCTGGTAGTAGATGACGAAGAGCAGCTGCGCGACCTTGCCGGTCGGATGTTGCGGCGCACCGGATACAAGGTTGACTTAGTCGCAAGTGGTGAGGAGGCTGTCAAGTTTATCAGGGACAGGCCGGTTGACCTCATTATCCTGGACATGATAATGGAGCCGGGTATGAATGGCCGCCAGACCTATGAAGAGATTCTCAAACTTTATCCCGGCCAGAAGGCTATAATCGCCAGCGGCTTTTCCGAGAGTGAGGATGTAAAGGCGGCGTTGCGCCTCGGTGCCGCAACATTGCTGAAAAAACCTTATCAGATGGAGCAGATAAGTCGGGCTGTGCATGAGGCATTAGGCGCCTGGGAGGCTGTCCGAGAATAGACATTTTTTCTCAAATCAGGTAAGCGAGGTACGAGACTCCGCAGAAAGGGCATTCTCGGACAGCCTCCAAGCGAAGTCTTGGAAAAAGCGTAGTGCCTTAAAAAAGATATATCCGAAGATTGGGCTCTGTACGTTCAGCGATCAACATGCTGCCTGGGAAAAAGATCACCCCCCAAACAAGCCCACAGCACAAAAAAAAAGAGAAACCAGCATTACCAGCTGATCTCCCTTATATTCTCACATGGTGACCCCAAGGGGAATCGAACCCCTGTTTACGGCGTGAGAGGCCGTCGTCCTAACCGCTAGACGATGGGGCCATTTTCATTAATCATTTGTAACTGCTCACGGGGGCAGGCACCTAATATTCGCTAACCACCTAACCCACAAAAGTGGAAGAAGTAAGGCACTAATTTGTAACTGTGTACAGAATGCCGTAGATTTTCGTGATCAGACCGGTGCCGCCATAGTCATACGTAAACCGGGCTGATGACGGAAATATGCGGTGCCCTGTGAGCAATACGGTCAACTAATTAAATTATGCTGACAGCTTTGTCAAGATTTACTTGCATAGTAAGGCAAATAATCATCTAAGTATTTTTTGACCAAATTTTTCTGCCTGTTGAATTTTGGAAATGGCCGCGGATATTTCTCCCCGTTTGTCAATTCCCCTGAACAGGAGCTCTCCAGCGTAATTAATACCTATGGCATCAAAACAATATTTGACAGTGAGTACCGCACCGGCAAATATATTTTTACCTTTAGTCGCCGCAACAGAGACAAAAAAACCTTGACGACCAGGATCATCTATTCTCTGCTCTCCAGGGGTAAGCAGGTATTTTCGACACCACATGGCCTGGGTACGATCAATAAATATTTTTGTTTGTGAGGTTACTCCATAAAAATAGATTGGTGAACCTATAATTATCCTCCGGGCTTTATTGATTTTGTCATATAAAGGAGTCATGTCATCCTGCTGGATGCAAATTCCCGTTTTATCGCAGCCTCCGCAAGCTTTACAAGGATTGATAGACAAATCTGCAAGACGAATAATTTCTGTCTGTCCCCCCCCGGCATGTATTCCTGCGGCTACCGCATTCAATAAAGTTTCAGTATTACCTTTTTTTCGGGGAGAGCCGTTAAAAATCAAAATATTCATAATTTACATTTTACTCCTGATCCGGATAATCGAAAAAATATCGTAACTATTCAGCTGCACTTCATCTGCGCACGATCAGACTGTCTTAGGCGCTT
>JANTFJ010000262.1 GCA_024763495.1 Desulfobulbaceae bacterium
ATGGTAAGAGGGGCGACGAACAGTGAGATTAATATGGGTTGTATTGCCACCACGTTTGATCTCCCAGGGATGGCCCCCGCGTCTGCGTTTCGGGTGTCTGCCATCGAGCCAGTCTGCAAACTCCTGTTCAGATGTCTCGTCAATATCCAGCAACCCCTCGTGCCTGCCATCAGCATAGAGTTTATACATTTCTCGACCGGATAGCGTGCTGTCAATCTTTTCCCCTTTTCTCTTTGCGGCCGGATAGGCAATTTTGCAGTAGGAAAAGTAGTCACCGGCAGTCATGGTGGCGCGTTCCATATTCTCACTCCGCATAAAAAAACCATCTTCCACCAGACGAACCAGTTTTCGGCTCCTCATTTTTCCAAGTTCCCTATCCAGACGATAGATATCGGGCAGGGAGTTTCTTACCAAGCTGTTCTGAACAATGCCATAGCGGCGATTCAGGGGGTATTCCAACTGAACTTTTTTAGTAACTGCTCACAGGGCACCGAATCTTTCCGCCATTAGCCCGGCTTACGTATGACTAATACGCGGCGCCGAACTACTGACGAAAATCTCCGGCCCCCTGTAAGCAGTTACAAGTATGGAGGTAATGCAAGTGGAGGGGCTTCACCCCGTGAGTAGTTACCTTTTTTGTTGGCTTTAATCCAGTCTCGGCTTACAGCTCTCAGCCACTTGTGGGCAGCAATAATCAGTGGTTTCCAGTTTGCCGCCAGGACTGAATCATCATCAAGGTTCCGGGAAGATGATGTTCTCATGGTGTCCAAAGGCTTGACACTTTTGCCCGGCTCAACCTCAAGACCTCTATCGTCTCTATTTGACTCAGTAAACTGGCTGATGAAATAGACTTGCCTATACCTGTTGATGTGTATATAAGTCCATTTGTCTCTCGCATAGGGAAAAAGGATATTCCATATGTGGTCGATGCTGGACAGTCCATAATCAAAATGGGATAATTCCTGCAAAAATGCATCTATGCAATCTTGAAAAGTCATGGTTGTCTGTAACTACTCATGGGGTAAGCGTCCTAACTTCGCTAACCCCTGTAATTGTACCTGGTTAGCTGTGGTCTGATAGAGTTATCGTAGACAAAAATACGAGAAAAAACAATAACGCATTCGTAATGATTTGGAGCTGAATATGGTTCGCCGGCGATACAGAAAATTCTGCAAATCAATTAAATAGAAATTTCCTCAGCAAATTTATTCCAATTCCACTTTCCTCACCATTCATCAGCCAGTCCAGATAATCCGCCCAGTGCTGCATCATTACTCTACGTTCAGGGAGATATTCGGCATAATTACAGGAGAAACAAGCCCCCTCCGTCAAATAGTTTTTGAGGCTTTTTATCGGGTTTGACAGTTCTGACTTTGGTATCAATAAGCGGCGCAATCCGTTTAGGCATGGGTATTCCCTCCATTTTGGGGCCTTCCATTCTGCCTTGAGGGCCTTTTGCCCTGAAAAAGCCCCCAAAACCTTTGGATTTCATTATATCGTACTGAACTTTGCCGGACAACGGAAAAAGAAAAAGGCCCGATATTTCGGGCCTTTTCGGACAGCATCGGATGATACTGGAATGTGTAATGGTGGCGATGCAGGGACTTGAACAGACAAGATATTTGCTTGGAATAATGTTAATATATTAAACTACAAAAATAATTAAGCCCCCAAAAAGGCCCAATTACCAAGAATATCAAGCTGAATTTCTTTAATCAAAAAGAATAAAAAAACATACCTACGCAGTACACTATGGTAAGAAATAGATTGATGGTCACCAGAGAAATTGTGGAATGCTGCGCTTACCTTAACTGACGCAGACCTTGCAGGAGCCCGTTCGACTCACAAGAGCAAGTTAATAGAAAGTCACCTTGGGCGCACTATTTCAAACAATTACATTGTCTAACAACATTTTTCTATCAACTGCTACCCTGAATAGGTCTGTTTTTTGTTGATAGAACTTTCAGGTTTCAAGCCCATAGTGGCGTTGCTTCATTTTCCCAAATTTTCAATGAAGCCTCAAGACATCTGCTGCTTCCTTCTAACATTTTTCTTTTTCTAAAGACCCGAAAAAAACAAAACCCGAATACCCAATTTCATGGGAGGCATACGGGCGTGAATCAACAAAACGACTTATTACTTAATCAAGATACCGTAAATGGGCCATCTCCTGTACTTTCTGTTTAGCTTTTGCAAAATCAACAAAGGCCTGTTCTGTTTTCTCTTCCAGAGATGTACGTGCCCTGCGGACCTTTTTTTTAGAAGAAAACAAGCTGGCTGGTTTTTTCATTTTAACTTTTTTTAATGATCGCATGTTACACCTCCTTGAGGTTATTCACATAACAAGGATATGGGATAAGATTAGATATGTCAAGAACACCAAACTTAAATCGTCCGGGGGCATCCGTCAAGAAATCCCGGTCATTTAACAAAAGAAAATCCGGATAGTGGATCGAAAGGAAGGCCATCCTGTCATAGGGATTTGCTGTCGCGTCAAAAAGAATTTCTCCGACAATTTTTCCCTCTTTAAATAACTCCGGTGTTGATATTTCACAGATCCAGATAAATTTCGGCATTGGCATTTCACAATAAACATCTCCTATGCCGAACGGCACAGCATCACCACGCCGCATTCTCTTGAACGATTTTGATGAAGTCAAAAACGTCCTGGTGACAATGTCTTCCTGCTTCAACAAAGCGGAACGAACATTGAGACCAAAGTCAGCGTGGACCAGAATGGCATCTGCCAAGGTAATAACATGTTCTGCGGAAAGATGAATTTTTTCGTAAAGGGGGACAATGAAAGTATCAATTTCTTCGATTTTGTACTCAGACCAGTACCCTTTCACAGGTTTAGGATCATTCTTTCTAATAGCATGATATGGCAGGTAATTATCGTCATTAGCTATGAATCCTGTCAGATAAATGTCACTGGATACAGGAGTGGAGACCACCTTTCTATTGAAATCAGACTGGTGGCCAATAATGGTAATAGCATGTTGTCGTCTGTGCAGAGCCGCCACCACCGGCAACCCGGACTCGACATACATATAGAGTAGCTGATCGAATAGCCCTCCATGCTGATCACGAATGTAAATTTCAGGCGAGAATCCAAAATTACAAAACATCTCCGTCACCTGAGAAACTGTCAGACCCTTGGACGGAACCAGCCTCCCCCTTGAAACATCATTTGTAAGCTGTGAGACCTCAAAAGGCCATTTTTCAGCATAACGGTTATACCGTTGACTGAAGTAGCGGAAAATCATCCAGCAGGCGGCATGGGCACAGACGGTCACATCACTGTCCTGACTCATATAGGGGAAGCCTTTAGCTGTTAATTCTGCGCCAAGAATATGAACAGGATATTCAGCCGTACAGATGTGTCCCTTGACACAGGGTAGCTTTGACGGATCAAAAATAGTGCGACCAATTGCAGAAACACGGTTTGGTCTCAGGACGATAAATCCAATATAATCTTTCTGAAAACGATCCAGCTTAAACAACATCCTGGTGGAAAATTTACGGCTGAAAAAATTAACCCGTATGGTTTTGCTGGGATATTGCGCAAATTTCCGGGAAAAGAAGTTGAAATACGTATTCCGATAATCCGTATCCACATAGCCCTTTTCAAGTACAACTGTTTTTGCTGTACCATTCAGGTATTTTTGAATCTGGACAGCATCCCGATACGTGATATAACCTTCACAAATATGGTACAGGCTTTCCCAATCGTTATCTGATTCGAGTTGAATCAAAACATGCTGTTCATTTTCTAAGAATACCGGCATAATCACCCCTCGAAACTTTCTGTATGGTATTATTCTCTATCCAGGATCAATCACCACGGCTCACTCAGCGTATTCACAATATCACGACGAGAAAGAACAGACGCGCACCGCTCCCAAAGATATGCCTCCGGGTCTAAGGTACTTCTGTATTTTATAGAAAAGGCATTCTGTGCTTTTTTTCGCTCGTGCATGTATTCATCCACGCGATTCTGCAAATCTTCCTCATCTTCGATCCAGTCATCATCAATGGTATCAGGAAGGCTGCCGAAAATATCGTAAGTATCACGAAGACGTTCAGACAATACATTGTAGACTTTTTCATCCTGGGTACCACTGTACACGAGGTTTAGCATGTCTACATATTTACGCGTCTGGCCAAATCGTTTTATTCTCCCCAGTCTCTGTTCCAGGCGGGAAGGGTTCCAGGGCAAATCGATATTAATAAGTGTGCCAAGTGCTTGTAGGTTCAATCCCTCACAGGCCGCATCAGTCGCGACAACCAGGCGAATCTCCCTGGTCCGGACGGCATTTTTAATGACGTCACGCTCCACGGTATTAAATTGTTCATCACGAAAAAGACCGCTTTTCCCGGCTCCGGCATAAACCGCCACCGCAAGGCCTGGATATGCCTTAACAAGTTCCCTGGCAATCCAGTGAACGGTATCGTAGTATTGACTGAAAACAATACAGCCATGCTCAAGCCAGGTCTTGCCATCAGTAATAAATTCCGT
>JANTFJ010000263.1 GCA_024763495.1 Desulfobulbaceae bacterium
GGCACGGCCTGTAAGCGTTTCAGGGATGCCGCCATGTGCCCGTTTCAACGCTCGCGATAATACATCAGGTATATCGCGGCGTTTAAACGGGTGCAGGATGGTGTTCATGGAGCGCTTACAGAACAACCGTCGGCAATTCTGTTTATCATTTCCCTGACAATTTTCCCGGCCTCTTCAAACTGGAGACGACTGATTGCTGTTTCCAGTTCCCGCAGCTCTTTTTTCAGACAGGCAAAATCAAGAAATTTTTTAATTGTCTTGAAATAATCTTCAGCCTCCAGATTCTTTTCCTCCAGATAAAGCTCAAGCCGGAGTAAAGCTTCACGGGGATCAATGTCACGGTCAACCATATCAGCCTGTGTGCCGTAATTTTCTTCATCTTCCTCCAGCCTGGCTATCGAGCTTACTACCATGGCAAGAGAATTATCAAAATCCCCCAAGAGTTCATCTATATTACCAGGCTGTTCCGCCTTTATCCCCTGTTCCAGCCGCCGGGCGGCCTGCTGAAGTTTCGTTGCCGAAAGATTACCGCTGCTCCCCTTTACGGTATGACACAGTATTTGAGCTGCTGCCAGGTCATCAGCGGCCAGCATTTCTTTTATTTGAACACCAGCATCCTTATAATCATGGGCAAAGGACAACAATAACTCTTTGTATAAATCAGAATTATTATTAAGCCGTTCCAATCCCTGCTTTGTATTTAAGCCCGGCATTTCCGGGAAACCATCAGCTGTTTTCTTTTTGTTTTCAACCTTCTTAAGACTGGAATCTCGAACCGGTATCCAACGCCGCAGGGTTTCGGCCAAAACATCCGGATCAATTGGTTTAGCGATATAATCATCAAGCCCGGCCTGGAGACATATTTCCCGGTCACCTTCCATGGCATGAGCGGTCATGGCAATAATCGGCATTCGGGCATAGCGCGGCTTGGTTCGAAGGTGTCTGGTGGTTTCGAGGCCATCCATTTTCGGCATTTGAATATCCATCAACACTGCGTCAAAATCCGGGCTGATGACCCGCAAAGCCTCCAGGCCGTTATCCACCGCAACAACTTCAACACCCCAGGTTTTAAGAATTTCCACCGTCACTTTTTGATTTATCTTATTATCTTCAACCAGCAAAATACGGACACCGTTGAAATTATATTTCTCAGCATGATCCAATCCGGCAGGAGATTCAATCTCGCTCACAGAATTTAAATCAAGTTTAAGCACGGAAAAAATTGTTTCCATCAGCAATGAACGGTTTACCGGTTTAGGTAAAATTCCACTGGCCCCCGCCCGTAGAGATCTATTTATATCCTTTTCATGCCCGGATTTAACCAGCATTACTATCGGAATTTCGCTCAATAAAAGATCACTGCGAATCTGACGAATCAGGGTTTCGCCATAACCATCAGCCATTTTCAGATCGACAAAAAGCAAATCAAAAGGATCGGATTTGGCTTCGGTGGTTAAAATCTGCAGAGCAATTTTTATAGTATCGGCAGTCTCAACTCTCATGGCAAAAGATATAAGCATTTTACGCATCAGGGTAAGGACACACTTATTGCTGTCCACAAGTAACACCCGGAGCCCCTCGACATCGGCAACCCTGCCGTCAGGAAACAGCAATTCTTCCGGCTGCAAACCAAAAACAACCGAAAAACTGAAAGTTGATCCTTTACCGTATTCACTGGTTACGGAAATATCACCGCCCATCATTTTCACCAGTTTCCGGCTTATGGCAAGGCCAAGTCCAGTGCCGCCATATTTACGGGTAATGGAGCCGTCTGCCTGGGAAAATACCTCAAAAATACGAGAAACAGCCTCTTCTTTAAGTCCGATTCCCGTATCAGAAACCATAAACTTGATTTTGACCGTATCATTTTCCTGCAGTTCACTATCTACCTTAATTGTAATCTCCCCTGCCTTGGTAAATTTAAGGGCGTTATTAACCAGATTTATCAAAATCTGTTCCAGGCGTAAGGGATCGCCAACCACGGCATCAGGGATATTATCCGCCGGGATATATATCAGGTTTATTGATTTTTCAACGGCCTGCTGCCGAAATGATTGCAGCAATCCCTCAATAGACTCATGGAGACTGAAACAGACATGTTCAATATCAAGATGTCCGGCTTCAATTTTAGAAATATCCAAAATATCATTAATTAAGCGCAGCAGGGAATCTGCTGATGATTTTATTACCGCCACATGATCATGAACATTGGGGGCAAGATCCAGGTTGTTGAGCAGAGACGCCATTCCCATGATACCATTCATCGGGGTGCGGATCTCATGACTCATATTAGCCAGAAATTCACTCTTACTCCGGCTGGCTGTCTCTGCCTTTTGCCTGGCCTTCTGCAGTTCCTGTTCAATCCTTTCCCGCCGGCTGATTTCAGTTTGCAACTCAACAATCACATCATCCAGTTTCCTGGTTCTCTCCTGTACCTGCTGCTCAAGATTATCTCGGTATTCATCAAGTTTCTGTTCAGCGGCTTTTTTACTGGTAATGTCCCTGAAGGTTATTGCCGCTCCAATCAAATCATGATCGGCATTATAAAGAGGCGCGGCATGATATTCCGCCGCAAAGACTGAACCGTTCCGATGCTGGAAGATCAGGTCACTGCCTTTCCTGACTACCCCGTCCCGGCAGGTCAGGAGTAAAGGGCAGACGTCAACCGGGTCAACAGCATCACTGTACTGAATAAGACAATTGCCGTTCAGCCCGATTACTTCGTCAATCTTCTGACCAGTCATTATTACCGCGGCCTGATTAATGAAAGTAATTCTTCCACTAACATCAATACCGATAATACCTTCAGCCATGGAAGAAAGAATCAACTTATGCTGCTGAAAAAGATCGTTCAGCCTTGCTTCCGCCTCTTTACGATTCCGGCAGGCAGCCGCGTAATGTTGGGACAGAGTAGTCAAATCGCGGCCTAGTTTCGTGGTCTCACGAGAATACTTCCAGTTGAACTTAACCGGCTGCTCATTATGGAGAATCTCATGCAGCCCGTTGGTCAGTTCTTTTCTGAACCTGACCACCTTCATGGCGACAAAACGGGCCAGGAGGATAACGACAATGACAAGGGTTATAAAAATTATTATTGCCCTGTGCCGGAAATGGGCCAGAAAAGCTTCAGAATAATTGCGCTGAATTGGTCGCCCCAGCCAGAGCGATTTCTCCAGGCCGGGAAAAGAAAAAGGCTGCCAGGCTATTTTTTCGTTTAATCTGCCGACGCAGACTCCCGGACTTTTGCTTTGAAAAAATTTAGCCAGGCAGGGATATTCAGTCAATGCGGATACCTCCGATCCTGAAACAGCGGCAGCCCCATGACGCTGGAAATAATTTCCATTACCGTCAACCAGATGGATACTGCCAATCTTCTCAAACATATTTCCCAGGCCAAAGGTCAATTTCAAAAAACCGATTTTTTGCTCATTTCCGTTGATTATCGTTGTGGTCAGCCGAAAAATCTTATCATGGGAAGATTCAGGCTCAAAAATTACCTCACCAGCCAGGGCTGGACGGCTGTCGGCCCCTGTTATTTGAGCAAACAGCGGCAGAGAGACTGACTGCTCCAGCTCACCGTCCGGGACAATTATTATGTTATCCTCCTGTCGTTTAATTTTAAATATTTCCTTACCGCTCAAATTGCTGACAGCCAGGCTCAGAATATTTTTGTCAAGTTGAAAGCAACCCTGGATTATATTAAAAAAATTCTTGACCGGCTCCTGCCGGGAAACAGCAGTTCCACTATCAGGTTTATCAAAAAAACAGACAGCTCTGGTTCCAGGCAGAGAACTTAAAAAATCTATTTCTTTTTTCCAGGCCTCAGTTTGCCTTTCCAGCGACATAGAATCAATTTTTAAAGAAGTCAGATCCTCCCTGGTTGATAGTTGGTTAAATTTTTTGACAACATAGGGAAGATTAGAGACAATAGAGGCAGCCAGGGGTAAAATACCAAAAGCCAGCAGGACAAGAAAAATTATTAATTTTAATTTCATAATGTATTTGTAACTACTCTGTAACTATTCAGCAAAGGGCAAAAAGCTACCAAAACCACTGTGCTGTAACTGTTCAGGGGGTAAGCGAACGAAGTGAGACTCCGTGTGCTTCAGCTGTGCTTGATCCGGGTGCGGCATACTTGTGCTATGTAAGACAGTCTGATCGTACGCAGGTAAGCACCCTTAAAAACAGGGCATAAACTTCGACTCCGGATAAAGTACAGCTGAATATTTACACTACTCTTATGGGTAATGCCTTAAATGAGCTACCCCCCGTAATTGTAACAAAGGGCAGGGCTGGGGTTTTCCCGGGTTGTGGGTAGTGCCCGCTTCAGTGGGTTAGAAAATCTTTGGCACCAATGATTACCTTCAGTATAACAGGTAAACACTTACAATGTTAAGGGCTCACTCAAAAAATAAATTAGTAGAGATAAGGTGTAATATGGACATTTAGAGAAGTGATCTAATTGCATGCAACCGCAGGCGTAGCAGGGCTACGTTGAGGATTG
>JANTFJ010000264.1 GCA_024763495.1 Desulfobulbaceae bacterium
TCCGGCTAAAGACATGCCGGAATGACGATATATCTATGCTGCAAATTGTATAATTTATAGAAATCATTAACAAAACAACAAGTCAGAAAGTTGAGAAGGTAACTACTCACGGGGCACCAAATCTTTTCATAATCAGACCGGCTTACGTATAACTGATACGCTGCGCCAGAGCCTGATCGCAAAAATTTTAGGCACCCTGAAAGCAGTTACAATTACTGTGGTTAGGCGCTTACAGCCTCCTAGGAGGCTGTCCGAGAATGCCCTTTTTCCCCAACTCTGTGTTATTTTGAAAAAATAATGCTCACAATATTAACTATATGGCTGTGCTTATTTTTTCAAAATGCCTTGATTTGAGAAAAAATGTCTATTCTCGGACAACCTCCTAGCACCCCACGGAGTCGGAGTTTATGCCCTGTTTTTAAGGGTGCTTACCTCTTAGCCCGTTTAGGCGTGATTCACATATATAATATAGTGAACACGCCGAAACGAACAAATATGGGGCACTATCCGAACATTTAAAGGGGTAGAGAAGGGTAGCTTTTACCTAACCCGAATATTTACATGTCGATATTATAATTTCTTATAATATCCATATGTTAACCAAATCAGCAACCTCGGCCTAAGGTGATAATAAAGTTTGTAGGAGTACCCCAATGGCATTTCCTCCGGGCACCCAGCCCTCGATCCATGCTGTGAGCTTTTGCATCATGTTTTATCGCTCAGGGGGCTGAGCTCCTACAGAGACTGAATTTTTCTTGAGTTACGATGCGGCAATTTATTGCCAGGGGCCTCTTTTTCCAAGCGGAGTCTTGGAAAAAGCGTAGTGCCTTACTCCTGAAAAGCTGTCTCAAAAAACAAGAAGTTAAGATAGTAATTTTAGACAATAAATCAATCAATTAACCGTTGAACAATCTTATTGTTACTGTAGGAGCCCAGCCCTCTGGGCGATTCATGCTATGAACTTTGCGCCATGTTTTATCGCCCAGAGGGCTGGGCTCCTACAGGAGAACTGGGGTTTTTCTGGGTTGTGGGCAATGCCCGCTTTAGCGAAGTTAGGATGCTTGCCCCGTGAGTAGTTACATTGAAAGTATAACTATTTGATTTTAAAGGATAAAGATTCTTGTCTATTGATTTTTTTACATTTTTGCATTATAGTTATACAGATTATAAAAGTATTCAGTCAGCAATGCTTTCTTCCTGAATTTTGGTTATTTTTTTATATCCCTTCAAGGGAAGGGGCATAAGACAGAAAAACAGGATATTTTTTTGAAATAAGGCTGTCGACTGTCTCTCTCAGACTGCTTGAACTTTATTTTTGAGTGAAGCCTAAGCAGCAATATAGTTGATTTGTCTTCCAGTCGTCAACCATGTTCATTACTCACTCGACTGATACTCTTTTTTTCAGTCGCCCTTTACAATATCCAGGCAGTTAATAACAGATTTTCAGCCATAGGATACGAAATTATTTTTGAGCGAGTCCCTGGCTGAACAGTTACGAAAAAAATGTAAGCGCTCCATGAACACCACCCTGCACGCGCTTCAACCCTGTGATATACCAATGTATTATCGCAGGGCAAAAAGCCCGCATATGGCAGTGCCCCTCAATCCCTTACGGTTATGGGGTTGTCGCCGCATGGGTGTACTTTATAGAGCGCTATAAAAAAAAGGTTTATTTTATGCTGCATAATTTTGTTTCAGATAAAAAGGCGGAATTAAAAATTAATGGTAAAATCTATTACTTACCGATAATTATTGGTTCTGAAGGAGAAAAGGCTGTTGATATCCGTACCCTGCGGACTGAAAGCGGTTATATAACCATGGATTCAGGGTACATGAATACCGGATCCTGCGGAAGTGAAATAACTTATCTTGATGGTGAAAAAGGAATTTTGAATTACCGGGGTTATGCTATTGATGCCCTGGCGGAAAACTGCACTTTTGTCGAAGTCGCCTATCTGCTGGTTCATGGCAGTCTTCCTACCCGGACGGAACTGGATGAATTTGGTGCTTTGTTAACCAGTTTCGGCATGATCCATGAAGATTTAATCCATTTTTTTGATCATTTTCCGCCAAATTCGCCGCCAATGTCGATTTTGTCGTCGATGGTTAATTCCCTGTCTAATTTTTATCCGGAAATGTCAGGTGATCCGCTGGAAAATATTGATAGAATGGCGGCCCGTTTAATTTCTAAAATTCGTACTATAGCTGCTTTTTCCTATCGGAAATCCCTGGGCCAGCCGCTGGTTTACCCAAATCATGATTATTCCTATTGCGCAAATTTTCTGCACATGATGTTTAACAGCCCGGTTAAACCATACCAGGTCAATGAAGAGATTGTGTCGGCCTTGAATAAATTACTTATTCTCCATGCTGATCACGAACAGAACTGTTCCACCTCCACAGTCAGGCTGGTAGGCAGTGCCAGGGTTAATCTGTATTCCTCTATTTCAGCCGGCATCAATGCCCTGTGGGGACCCCTGCATGGTGGTGCTAACGAAGCGGTTATCCATATGCTGAATGAAATTTATAAAAGCGGAGGGAATTTTAAAAAATATGTTGAACGGGCCAAGGATCCCGGCGATCCCTTCAGGCTGGTAGGGTTTGGTCATCGGGTATATAAAAATTATGACCCCCGGGCTCGAATTATCAAAGAGGCATGTGACAACGTGCTTGAATCGCTGGGAATGAGCGATGATCCTCTTCTTGATATTGCCAAGGAACTTGAAGATGTTGCCCTGCGTGATGATTATTTCGTTGAAAGAAATCTCTACCCTAATGTGGACTTTTATAGTGGTATAATTTATCGGGCCATTGGTATCCCAAGTAATATGTTCACTGTAATGTTTGCTCTTGGACGTTTACCCGGCTGGATTGCTCAATGGAAAGAGATGTGGGATGATCCCAACTGGCGGATTGGCCGTCCTCGACAAATTTATGTAGGTCCTAAACAGCGGCCCTTTGTTCCTCTTGAGGCTCGCCAGGAATAAAATGTAACTATTCAGCTGCACTTCATCTGCGCCCGATCATACTTGTGCTATTCAAGCAGGCTTAAATGGGCAAAGAGGTAAGCACCCTTAAAAACAGGGCATAAACTCCGACTCCGTGAGGGGCTGGTGAACGCTTACAATAGTTACAAAAATTTTCAGGAGCGGAAATGGCAGGACTGACTTCAATTATTTCTCCTTTTTTTTCTCCAGTAAGCGTCAGCCGACCAGCTATCGACTCCCCGGTAATAGCGGCACCCGTGCTGGAGTCTGGTGTCCCGGCAGGGAAAATTGATGTTTTCGAGCAGGGACAATGGTGGAAAAATCAGGCTGTGTCCCGCCCGCCTGCCGGGCCGGACAATGTTTCAAGTTGTAACTGTGGGAACTGCCGGGCCTGCTCGGCCCGGACTTATCAGCAAAATTCCTTATCTCAGCCCCTCTCCCAAGATTCTCTTCCCTCTGAAGATGACACTTCTGCCGGGGCTGGACATTCCGAAGAATCATCCCCTGAAACAAACACATCTTCTTCTCTCAGCCGGACTTCTGCTGAAGAAAAAAGTAACCCGCTTGCTCGCAGGGGAATTGACGGAGAAGCGTTGAGCCCTCCTGAATTGGCTGAAATTTCATTACTGGAAAAAACAGACACTGCGGTTCGGGCCCATGAACAGGCCCATCTTGCTGTTGCCGGTTCGCTGGCCAGGGGAGGCGCTGATTTTGACTATAAAACCGGCCCGGATGGCCGCAGGTACGCGGTGGGCGGTGAAGTGGCAATTGATACTTCCAGGGGGGACAGCCCGGAAAAGACTCTGGCTAAAATGCGTACTGTCAGGGCCGCGGCCCTGGCTCCGGCAGATCCATCGCCTCAAGACAGAAAAGTGGCTGCTCAAGCTACGGTTGCCATGACTGAGGCTGTGCAGGAAATCAGGTTGGATAAAATTGAGGAGGCGAAAAAACAAATAGTAGAAAAGAAGCAGGATAGCCGGGATTCTCCGGAATCATTTTCAGATTCAGGGATGCCGAGGGAGACAGAAACGGCAAAGGATAACAATGGCAAATCTCTGCCGGGCTCGACAAATAATATTATGCGGAAGTCGGTTGCGGCAGCTTATGGAATAAATTCCAGCGGCCGGAATTCAGCCGCTGTTAACAGATTTTTTTAATAAAGCGTAATAAACTATTCAGCTACACCTCACTGCTTTATACGAAAAATTTTTCGTATGCCTTGACCTAGAATGAAAATCCTATTAAATCGTAACTGCTCACAGGGCACCGCATATTTCCGCCATCAGCCCAGTTTACGTATGACTATTATAGTGAACACGCCGAAACGAACAAATCTGGGGCACTATTCGAACATTGTAACCGTTCACCAGGGCACCAAATTTACGATAACCTTCAGTCCTGTAAGTGTCTACCAGTGCCTTAGATTCGTTCGTTTGGGACTTCGAAGCATACTTGTGCTATTCGAGAAGGCCCAAACGGGCGAAGAGGTAAGCGTAGACTCCGTGA
>JANTFJ010000265.1 GCA_024763495.1 Desulfobulbaceae bacterium
ATGTAGTTGGCCGGAATCTATAGACATTAAGCATCTTTCTGGATCGGAGTCTCGTTCCTCGCTTACCTCCGGCCAACTACATGCCGGAATGACGTGAAAGAAATTGTCCAAATTTTAGCAGACCTACGGTTGGGTGCCACCACCATATATGGAGAAGTTACCAAAAATAAAAACAAAAAATTGTTTAGACATTGGCCTTAAGCGGCTAATGTGTGCAAACCTCAGTATTCCTAACTAGGAGTTGTCCGAGAATAGACATTTTTTCTCAAATCAGGTAAGCGAGGTACGAAACTCCGCAGAAAGGGCATTCTCGGACAGCCTCCTGGTTACAGTGTGCCGTAGATTTTCGTGATCAGGTCGGCGCAGCGTATTATTCATACGTATGCCGGACTGATCGCGGAAATATGCGGTGCCCTGTGAGCAGTTACCATTGAAAGAAATTATTCTTCATTACCGACCAGGTAAGGACATTCTGATAATTTATCAACAAGACCTTCCCGTGCCAGCTCCTCAGCGCTAATCCATTTAAATCCCCTTTTTGAGGCCTTGGGAAAATTAAAAATATTTTCACTTAATGATTGTTGAGTTTCTTCAAATACGCCGCTGCACAGTATTGCGCCTTTGCCGGCATTAATCAGTTTATACTCAAAGGTAACTCCAGCCGGGGAGGAAACGGAACGACTATTCCCGACTCGTTCCTGGAAACGGTGTACCGTCATAATCAGGGCTCCATCACTATGGAGTTTAGCGGCTATAAGTCTGGCTTGAGAAATGATATCGCCATTCATGTTGCCAAGCAGTGCCTCCATCTTCGGGGCTGAAATAAAATTAAATTCAGCAGCAGAATTGTTTTGCAGTAAATATTTCTGCAGCAGGCTGTCAAGCATGTCGGCGCCGGCAGTTAGTTGTCTGCTTTCGTCTGGGGTTGATGCCTGTTTTTGAAAAATACTTTGCACGGGCAGGACAACAATAGATTGCAGGGATAAACTTTCTTCATTATTGCTGTCTTTAGATGGAGATGTACCCGCGCAGCCTGCCAGCAGGCAGACCAGGGTAACCAGTAATGTCGGGAGCGAGAAGAAGCTTTTCATTATGACTGACCTCAAAATAATGTTTTGTTGTAACGTAACTGGTCACAGGGCACCGAATCTTCCCGCGATCAGCCTGTCTTGCATGTAACCGTTCATCAGGGAGTAAATCTTTGCAATATTTAAGTCTCTAAGCGTTTACCAGTGCCTTGGATTTGTTCATTCGGAGTCTCGTTCCTCGCTTACCTGTGCCTGCGCAGCATACTGGTGCTATTCAAGCAGCTCAAATGGGCAAAGAGGTAAGCACCCTTAAAAACAGGGCATAAACTCCGACTCCGTGAGGTGATGGTGAACGCTTACTCTTGCATAGCACCAGCATGCTACGCCAGTCTGATCACGAATATCTCCGGCACTATCAGAACATTTAAAGGGGTAGAGAAGGGTAGCTTTTACCCAACCCGAATATTTACCATTAGGAGCTCACCCCATGAGTAGTTAAGTTGTAATTGCTCATGGGGTAGGCACTTGATATTCACTAACCACCTAATTTGTAACTGTTTACAGAGAACCTTTTGATGACAGTGGCCCGCGGGTTTTAAGGTTTATAGCTGTTGCCTGATCAATTGAACGACCCATTCCTTTAAAAATCGCTTCGATAATATGATGTGTGTTAACGCCGTATTTTACTTCAATATGCATGGTTATGCCGCCATTCTGGCTGAAGGCCCTTAAAAATTCAAGGATGAGCTGAGTGTCAAAAGTTCCGACCTTCTGGTCCAGAGTAACTGTGTCATAGTGGAGAAATGGTCGATTGGAGAAATCTACCGCAACCTGGGCCATTGTCTCATCCATAGGAAGGAGACAATGGCCGTAGCGCTTGATATCACTGAAATTACCCAATGACTCGCGGAATGCCTGACCAAGGCAGATACCAATATCTTCAACTGTATGGTGGTCGTCAATTTCCGTATCACCATCAGCACTGATATCAAGGTCAAAAAATCCATGGACGCTAAACAGGGTTAGCATATGATCCATGAAAGGAACCCCTGTCATTATATTAGACCTGCCCTGGCCGTCTATATTTAAAGATATCTTGATATCTGTTTCCTTGGTCTGCCGGCTTATCCGGCTTTCTCTCGGCGCAGAAGATGACATGGATAACTCCTGAATATAAATGATAGTAGTTTTAAAGCATTCTCAAAATAATAATGGAAGGTAACTGCTAACCGGGCACCGCATATTTCCGCGATCAGCCTGTCTTACATAGCACCAGTATGCTGCGCCAGTCTGATCACGAAAATCTACGGTACCCTGTAAGCAGTTACAAATACTGAGGTTTGCAATCATTATGTGCTTACCCCATGAGTAGTTACGATGGAAGCTTAGAAACAAGACGCTGTAATTATATATTATATTAATACGTATCTGCTCACAGGGCACCGAACGGAGTCGAAGTTTATGCCCTGTTTTTAAGGATGCTTACCTCTTTCCGCCATCGGCCCGGCTTACGTATGACTATGGCGGCACCGGTCTGATGACGAAAATTTCCGGCACCCTGTAACCAGTTACGGTTCGATGTTTTTCATGGTTATGAGTTTTAAGGTGTGAGTATTTACATTAATACCATTTTTGGATAAAATAAAAAAGAATTGAATTGGTTGTTAAGGGATCAAGTAAAAATAACGTAAACATCTTGCATCTCATCTTCAGGCCGCCTTGAACTGATCCTGATATAGCAAAATCC
Source organism: Desulfobulbaceae bacterium (assembly GCA_024763495.1). Lineage (GTDB taxonomy): Bacteria > Desulfobacterota > Desulfobulbia > Desulfobulbales > SURF-16 > JANTFJ01. The sequence continues at coordinate 2,776 of JANTFJ010000265.1, forward strand.
TCAAAAGAGCCCAGCTATTCCAGCGGCTTTCGGTAACTGCTCACAGGGCACCGAACGGAGTCGAAGTTTATGCCCTGTGTTTTTTAGGGTGCTTACCTTTGAACAGTTACAGCAGAGTAGTTTGGCTGGCTTTTTGTCCTTTGCTGAACAGTTATTTTTTTTTAGTTGACAATGATGGTTGAATACAGTTATATTCTCGAATTCTAAACTATTTTTTTGCGGGAATAACTCAGTGGTAGAGTGCAACCTTGCCAAGGTTGAAGTCGCGAGTTCAAATCTCGTTTCCCGCTCCAGAAAATTATAAAAGGTTCGAATCAGCTTCGAACCTTTTTTTTCATTTTTTACCTGTCCTCCCGGATGACGGGAAATTAAAGATATTTAAGGATAAAGCAATGAAGACATATTTGGCTCCGGTCAAAGAAGTTCAGCGAAAATGGTATGTTGTCGATGCCGAGCAACAGGTACTGGGGCGCTTGGCCTCCGAGATAGCCATGCGTTTACGCGGCAAGCACAAACCTATCTATTCTACGTTTCAGGATACCGGTGATTTTATTGTTGTTATTAATGCTGAGAAAGTAAGATTAACCGGTAAAAAAATGACTGATAAGGTCTATTATCACCATACCGGTTATATCGGTGGGATTAAGTCTGTTACTGCCGGTGAACTGCTTGAAAAAAAACCAACTGAGTTATTAATTAAGGCAGTCAAAGGAATGCTGCCCAAGAATACCCTGGGCAGGGCTCAACTGAAAAAGTTGAAAGTGTATGCCGGTACAGAGCATCCTCATGAGGCCCAACAGCCCGAATCATTGAAATTTTAATGTAACTATTCTGGAAGGGGCGAAAAACTGCCCAAACCACCGACCTGTAACTGTTCAGATGTGCTTTAGCTGTGCGTGATAAGGCTGGCACCCATACTACGGGCATAAACTTCGCATACTAATGCTAGTAAGACAGACTTATCGCGTGCAGATGAAGTGCAGCTGAATAGTTAGATTTTAATTATATTTTATTAAGTGGAGAGATAAATGGCTGATACTCGGTTTTACGCTACCGGAAAAAGGAAAACAGCTGTGGCCAGGGTCTGGTTAAAAGCAGGCGAAGGCGATATTCAGGTTAATAAGTTGTCCATGGCAGATTATTTTGGCGGTGCTCATGACCCTAATACGGTGGTGAAACCTTTTGTCCTTACTGACACAGTCGGCAAATATGATGTCTTTGCTACCTTGAAAGGCGGCGGAAAGTCAGCTCAGTCTGAAGCTTTACGCCATGGAATTGCGAAAGCATTACTTGAGGTTGATGTTAATAATCGTCTATTATTGAAAAAAGCCGGATTTCTTACCCGCGATGCCAGGGTCAAAGAAAGAAAGAAATATGGTAAAAAGGGCGCCAGGGCAAGTTTCCAGTTTTCCAAACGTTAATTTTTTGCGTTTTTTGCCTGATCACAATATTTGCGGTTGCGGCAATTGTTTTTTCAATTTACAAAAGAGTTGCGATTCTTATGATCGTAACTCTTTTTTTTTGCCTGGAAAGCCGGGAGGTTGTCCGAGAACGCCCTTTCTGCGGAGTCCCGTACCTCGCTTACCTGGGCCTGCGCCGCAATAAGCAGGCCCAGGTAAGCTAGGAGGTTGTCCGAGAATAGACATTTTTTCTCAAATCAAGGCATTTTGAAAAAATAAGCACAGCCATATAGTTGATATTGCGAGCATTATTTTTT
>JANTFJ010000266.1 GCA_024763495.1 Desulfobulbaceae bacterium
TCTACGAATAGCAGCGCTATTTAAAGAAAATTAGCGGAAAAATGGGCCAATTTATCCGATTTTGCAGTAGGTTCGCTATTCTCGGACAGCCTCCTAGGAGGCTATGCATATTACCTGAAGGGTAACTCACATTTTTCGGTTCATGCCTGCGGCCTTGAGCAGGGCCCAACCCGGATCATCATGATCCGCAGGGCAATAACTTTTGTCCTGCCGCATCCCCTGAAAATGATCAAGAAGCTTATTTGCCAACTGCTTACCGAGCTGCACCCCTTCCTGGTCAAAGGAATTAATATTCCAGACAAAACCCTGAAAGACTATTTTGGTCTCATAGAGAGCCAGTAATTCTCCCATGGCGCGGGGAGTCAACCTGTCCGCCATTAGAACCATATTAGGCCGGTTACCTGGGAATCTCCGGTTGGGGTTGTTATTGTCTCGACCGCAGGCCAGGGCGATAGACTGGGCCAGCAGGTTGGCGACCAGTTTTTCCTGTGAAGTGGTACCCTTAATATCCATATCCTGCTCATACTGATTTTGGCGAAAACCGATAAACTCAACCGGTACCACGGTTGTACCCTGATGAATCAGCTGATAAAAGGCGTGCTGGCCATTAGTCCCTACCTCGCCCCAGATAATCGGCCCGGACTGGTGATTCAAGGGAGTTCCCAGCCGGGAAACCGATTTACCGTTACTTTCCATATCACATTGCTGAATATGGGCCGGGAAGCGAATAAGGGCCTGGCTGTAGGGTAGAATTGCTAAAGTTTCAAGGCCCAGGAAATTATGATTCCAGATCCCGATCAGAGCCATAAGCAGAGGAATATTTTTCCTGATATCTTTCTCTTCCGCCCCTATATCCATGCTGTTGGCGCCCTTGAGAATTTCAATAAAATTGTCATGCCCAAGAGCAAAGCCCAGCATAACCCCGCCAACCATGGAGGTTGTGCTGTAGCGTCCCCCTATATAATCATACATGTAAAAAGAGCGCAGGTATTTATCTGGATTATCCATGGGGCTGCCTTTACCGGTAACCGCGATAAAATGATGTCGCGGTTCAAGTCCGGCCTGAACATATGCCCGGCGCACCAGCTCCTCATTGGTCAATGTTTCCAGGGTAGTTCCGCTTTTTGACACGACGTTAACCAGGGTTCGGGATAGATCAAGATTTCTCAGTACTGTGGCTGTGTCATCCGGATCAACGTTAGCGACAAAATGAACATTACGTTCAGGGTTACGAAAAGCAGCCAAGGCATGATAAAGGGCTCGAGGCCCAAGATCTGAACCGCCTATTCCTATCTGGATCATGTCCGTAAAAATTTTTCCCTGCTGATTTGTTAATCTGCGATTTCTTAAATCATTAAGAAAATGGCGGAGACGATCAAGTTCGGCCCGGGCTTTACCCGAAGCCTCAGGTTCAGCAGGGAGTTCGTTGAAAATATCTCGACTGGCTGTATGAAGAACCTGACGGTTTTCTGAGTCACAACCTGCAACGCGATTCATTACCGCCCCTTTTTTCATCATTATAAACTGTTCAACAGCCTGACTTTCATCAGCCAGCTGCTGTAATTCAGCAAGAACAGCTTCATTTATCCGCTGGGTGGAATAAAGCAGGGTAAATGAATTTTGTTGACATGTATATTGGCTGATCCGTTGCGAAGTCAGGCTGCCGGGAGCAGTAAGGTCAAAGGGGCTGGTTGCCAGTTTCCGCAAAACCTCAGGAGATGACATTTCATCAAAATTTTTGTTATGTATTGTCATAATATTATTTAACACCTTTATTTGGGCATAACTTCTTAAAATATAAGATAAAGGTAACAGCTCACAGAACACCGCATATTTCCGCGACCAGCCTGTCTTTCATAGCACCAGCATGCTGCGCCATTCTGATCGCAAAAATCTCCGGTACCCTGTGAGCAGTTACAAAATTACTTGGAAAAACTTATATTAATGTGTCTATAATAGTCATATAGTATTTGACAGACAATATAATTCTTTCAGCGGAGCGGAAAGAATGCTGGAAAAAATAAATAAAAATAAAATTCTGGTTGTTGACAATAATCCGGTTTTGCTTAAATTGATGACTACCCTGCTGGCCGACCAGGAAGGACACCAGGTGAGGACGGCATCCCATGGCCTGGAAGCCCTGGATGTACTCAAATCATTTACCCCGGACATAATATTTGTAGATTTAATTATGCCGAAAATCGGCGGAGCTGAATTGTGTCGAATTATCCGCAGTATGCCGGAATTAAAGGATGTACTGCTGGTTATTCTCTCTGCCATTGCCAAAGAATCTCAGGAAGATTTACCTCCTCCTGCGGATATCTGCATAGCCAAGGGACCTTTTTCCACCACAGCCAAACATGTACTTCACGCTGTTGAATGGGTTGGGATGGAAAAATTACCAGGAAGCAAGCTCCGGAGACTGGGATTTGAAGATGCTTTTCAACGGGAAGCCACCACTGAACTGCTTTGCTGGAAAAAACATTTTGAGGTTATTTTAAATAATATGTCCGAGGCTATTTTCGAAATTACCTCGGACTGGCGAATTGTTTACGCAAACCCCAAAGGAATAAACCTGCTCGCCCACAGAGAGGAAGAGTTGTTAGGCGCATCGCTGCCTTCCTTTTTTAAGGACGCCGATAATGAGCGCGTCAAAAAGCTGCTGCTCAAAGTAGAAGATAAGTCCCCGGCAAACAGTGGGCCTGAGCCCGTCTTAATTTATGACCGGCAGGTAACTTTACATTGCCTGCTCCTTGAGGAAAGTGCTCACAAGTCTATTATTGTGATTATTCGCGATATTACCGAACGCTGCCTCGCGGAAGAAAAATTACGGCTGATTTCCATTACCGATGAATTGACCGGACTCCTGAACCGCCGGGGGTTTATGGCCATGGCCGGCAAACAGTTCCAGATTGCGGAGCGGGTAAAGGATGGTATTTATCTTATATTTGCCGACCTTGATGATTTAAAAAAAATAAATGATAAATACGGCCATAAGGCTGGAGACAGGGCTATAATTATGCTGGCTGATGTTCTACGCCAGTCATTTCGCCAATCAGACATAGTTGGCCGGCTGGGGGGGGATGAATTTGCCGTATTGACCACCAGTAATTTTTCCAGTGCAAAAAAAGAAGGGATGTGTGAACGTTTTTTCGAGGCACTGGCCCTGGCAAACATGGACAGTTCCCTGGGCTTTGAAGTAGCAATCAGTGCCGGGATAGCCAGGTATGACCCCCTTAATCCCTGTTCCCTGGAGGAGCTGATTTCCCGGGCTGATTTCCAGATGTATGAATGTAAAAAAAATAAAAACGTACAGCACTAAACTATACCCGGACATCGACAACCCCATAACTGTAAGCACTCCATGAAATGAATTCTGCCCCATGTTTTATCGTCCATTTCGGAGTCTCGTTCCTCGCTTACCTGCCCTGCTTACATGGCAACAGTATGCGGCGCAGGGCCAAATGAACTAATCTAAGGGACTGGAGAACGCTTACAGGGTGGAGTTTACCGTAAAAAAGCAGCCCTGGTGAACGATTAACAAAATTACCACCTTAATTAACCAGGCGTGAAAGGAGATTTTTCGTGAGAGTTGAAAAAAATTGTTTAAAGACTGTAATATATACTGCCAAATTTAAAATAACCGGTCAAATTTACATTTTACCCCAGGAACGTTTGACCGATTTTTTGACTGCCAGTTCCTCTATCTTTCTCCCCCTGACCAACGCTGAAATCAGAACCGTAGAAAATGATAAAATAATTGCCAAAACAAATTTTTTAAACTTGAACAAAAATGAAGTGACGATTATCTATCCTGCTGAAGATGGTGAAGAAGGATAACGATTTTTTTTTAACAAGCATTAATTCATTTTGAATTTCCTCTATTTTACCCTTGAGGGGGCTGTCCGACAATTGTACGCGAAGTTAGGACGTTTATTTCTTGGATATCCCCCTGGTCGTTTGCCTTCCCTTGAGTGAGCCCTTATCATCAGACCGTAAGAGTTCCATGAACACCAGCCCGCGTGCTCTTCAATCCTGCGATATACTGATGTATTATTGCAGGGCATGGAGTACGCCTATGGCGGTGTCCCTGAATTCCTTACAGTTATGGAGCTGTCGCCGTCCGGCTGTACTTTTATTGAGCGCTGTCTTACTATTTGACAAGCAGGCTCCATCCAGCATGTCTGCGAATACGCTCAAAAATAAAATTGACGAAAAATCGGACTTTGCGCCGACTGGAATTATATTATTTTATGGTAACTGTTCACAGGGCACCTCATATTTCCGCGATCAGCCTGTCTTACATTGCACCAGTATGCTGCGCCAGTCTGATCACGAAAATCTACGGCACCCTGCAACCAGTTACATATACAGAGGTTTTTGCACACATTAAGCGTAAATGTTCGGCTAGCACCCCACCTTCGCCCGTTTAGGCGTGATTCACATAGTATACTATAGTGAACACGCCGAAACGAACAAATCTGGGGCAC